>JANYDR010000417.1 GCA_025363495.1 Cyclobacteriaceae bacterium
AAAAGAAATATACTTTGTTTCAAATCGTGAAGTGGCACACGGGACCGGAGACATAGTTTCAATTAACGCTGATGGTGGTGAACAAAAAATAATTCATCATGAAGAGACATCGTGGCAAACACGGCCTGATATTTCTCCTGATGGTTCGCGGATGATCTATAGCAGTTACCTTGGTCGGAGCTGGCACCAGCTTTGGATGCTTCCAACAAAGGGTGGTAATCCGATCCAACTTACGTATGGCGACTATGACAATACTGCACCTCGCTGGTCACCGGATGGAAAGCAAATAGCATTTATTTCCAACAGGGATGGTAACACCTCTCTTTGGCTTGTGAATGCTTTCGATGGAGGACAAAAACAAATCGCAACAAATGAATTAAAATATCTTACACAGCATAGTTTGTTATCCGTTCAGGTTCTGGATGAGAAAGGGATCCCAACAGCGGCAAGGATAAGCATTACGGACAGCAAGGGAAAATTCTATTCACCATCAACCGCATGGGTCCAGGCTGATGATGCAAGATTCAATGGACAGAAATTTGAGTCGCATTACTTTCTCCAGGATAAACCATTCCAAGTATCCGTTCCTAATGATACGATGGCAATCGTAGTATCGCATGGACCCGAATACGAGATTTCAAAAATAGAAGTTGATGCCAATACGATCACAAGCCCAGTAGTAGTAAAGTTGAAAAAGTTTGCATTGCCACTTAGCTACGGAATCTGGTGGAGTGGAGATGTCCATGTCCACATGAATTACGGCGGGGCTTATCGCAATACACCGGCAAATCTTGTAGCTCAGGCTAAGGCAGAAAATCTGAATTTTGTTTACAACTTGATTGTAAACAAAGAGCAACGCATTATTGATCAGCCCTATTTCTCAACGCAACCAGATGCTGCATCAACAAATGAGGTAAAACTTCTTCATGGCCAGGAGTTTCACACGAGTTATTGGGGACATCTTGGATTGCTCGGACTTAATAATCATTTGATCATTCCGGATTATTCGGGCTATCCGCAGACAGCAGTGCAAAGCCTATTTCCAAATAATAATTTCGTCGCAGATCGCGCGCATGATCAGAACGGATTGGTCGGCTATGTTCATCCATTTGAGCAATCAGAAATATTTCCTGATCAATCATCAGCATTAACAAGTGAGTTACCGGTAGATGCTGCGCTGGGGAAAGTAGATTACTATGAAGTCATCGGATTTGCTGAACACAAAGCATCCGAAGCAGTGTGGTACAAATTACTGAATTGCGGACTTCGAATTCCGGCGGCTGGCGGTACCGATGCGATGGCAAATTATGCAAGCTTGCGAGGACCTCTTGGTTTGAACAGAGTTTACGTAAAAGGTAAAGGTTCGCTTGATAATAAGTTGTTTGAAAAAAATCTGCGATCAGGAAAAAGTTTTGTGACGAATGGACCGATCATTGGTTTCTCTGTAGAGACTGCAGGGCCAGGTGACAGCCTCGCAGTTAATTCTAAAGGGCAGGAACTTTCTTATTCTGGTTTTTTGAGAAGCGCGATTCCTGTCGAGCACATAGAAGTAGTGTGGAATGGAGAAGTTGTTGCCACGCGTTCACTTAAAGAGGCTGTCAAAACGCTGGACTTAAAAGGAGTTATTCCTGTAAAAGGTCCGGGCTGGCTATTGCTTCGTGCATGGAGTAGTGCGCCTAACGAAGATCTTTTAGATATGTATGCTTATGCGAGCACCAATCCAATTTATATTACTGTTCCAGGAAAGAAGGTTCAGTCAAAATCTGCCGGAGAATTCTTTATTAAGTGGCTCAATAGATTGGAATCAGTAACAATGGACAATGAGAATTTCCGATCAACGGAAGAGAAGGAAACTATTCTTAATGATATTAGGCGGGCGAAAGTTCTTTATGAAGATTGTGTTAAAAATTCGACAATTCGCTAATTAATTCATAATTCATAATTTATCATTTAATTCTCCCATACTTCTTAAGCACCGCAATCAACCTATCCTGCGGAATCGCATAAACCTTATTCCCATTCACACCTTCCATCGTTTCGGCAGCAATCATGGCATTCACAATTGCTTCTTCCGTTGCTGCCGCCGCTGATTCAAAAAGCGGGTTGATCTTTTCATTTGGAAGCATCTCGAGTTTTGCAATTCCATCCTCCTTGCTTACTTCAGGATTGGCGGTAGAGAAAGCAATAAAGATGTCACCGGAAGAATTCCCGCCACGACCACCCATTACACCAATGCCAAGTGAAACGCGTTTCACCAATCGCGCCAACTGATGTGGAAGGAGCGGAGCATCCGTTGCAAGAACAACGATAATGGAACCTTGATCAGCATCTGCTTTCCCTGGAAGAGGCAATAGATCCGGAATTTCTTTTCCAACAGGAACGCCTACAATACTTAGCAGTCCGCGACGGCCATAGTTGGCTTGAACCAATACACCAAGCGTGTAACCGCCTTCTTTGGTGTACAACTTACGAGATGAGGTTCCGGTGCCGCCTTTAAATTGATGAACAATCATTCCGGTGCCACCACCAACATTTCCTTCTTTGACTGGACCGCTCGTTGCCGACTCCATCGCTTCGAACACATGTTCTTTCTTTACATGAAAGCCGTTGATATCATTGAGAAAGCCATCCCATGTTTCAGCAACGACAGGCAAACTGATATCTCCCGAATATTCACTGCCTTTTATTTTTTTTGTGTACCACTCAATCACTGCATCACGAACAATACCAACACTGTGCGTATTTGTAATCAGTACCGGCGAGCCTAGACATCCCGATTCATCAACCCAGGTAGTTCCCGTCATTTCACCGTTTCCATTTAATGTAAACCAGGCAGCAAATACCCGCTCAAGGGATCCCTTTCCTTTCGGGAAAATGGCAGTGACGCCTGTACGAACAGGTCCTTTGCCAATGACCAGCTTCCCACTTCCTTCAATAAGTGTTTTATATCCGACTTCAACGCCTTGCACATCCGTAATCGCATTAAATTTTCCGGGAGTTCCTTCGAAAGGTATTCCAAGGTCACGGGCACGTGGTTTAGTCTGCGAATAAGAAATGGAGAGAAAAGTAACGAGTAATACAAGTGTTGGCAGATATTTCATAATGAATTTATCCAAGTTGTTATTTATCAAAAATAGTTTGTTTTCCTTTGGCCATTACTTCCTAAATATATGCAAAGCCGAGCCACCGCCACCAGCAAGCTCAACAGTTAGCGTTTCCGAGCTTGCTACCTCAATTATCCTCTCATCCAAACGATTTGGATTGATCGCCACATCTGAAGCATCTGAATAGACTTTAGCGGAATAATATCCTGCTGAAAGGAAATCAAGCGGGACCTTTAGTGATCGGGGAGTGTGATTGGTAATTGCACCTATATACCAATCGCTCCCTTTCCTTCTCGCAATAATAATGTATTCACCAACTTTCGCATCTACCACTTTTGTTTCATCCCATACGGTAGGCACTGTCCGAATGAAATCAAATCCTGGCTGACCTTCGTAAGCTTCGGGATAGTCACACACCATTCCAAGATAGTTCTCGAGTATTACATACATTCCCAACTGGTGGCAGCGAGTGCCCAACATTAATGGACGCGTATATTGACGTATAAATTTTTCTTTAGGAACAGCCCTGAAACCACCCATGTGATAATCTGTACTTCCTGCAAGCATGCGCGTAAAGGGGATGATGATATCATCATCAGGCGAAAGTCCTTTGCTATCCCATTTATTGATTTCGTAGTTCAATGTTGCCTCTCTTGTAAACTCATTCGGATAGGTCCTGTTCAATCCGGTTGGTTTATAAGCCCCATGAAATTGAATATGCAGATGATGTGCTGCTGCTTTCTTTAACATTTCATTTTGAATATTCACCATCTTCTGATCATCGCGGTCCATAAAATCAACCATCATACCCTGCAATCCCCACTTTTCAAAAATGGCAAAGGCTGAATCAAGTTTTGGATATAATGCAGCCCAATGTACCCACACACGAATACCAACACCTTTAGACTTTCCATAATCACACACTTGTTTTATATTCAATCCGGGAACAGGCTTAGTCACGTCTGGGTGTGGGCCAGGTGAAAAGCTGATGCCATCATCTACATACCATTGGTGCAAACCATATTCAACTACTGAATGATATTCTATTCCATTGCGAGCACAGAAATCTATATAATATTGCTGGGTGACGAAGTTATTGCCTGGTGCATTGAGAGTATCGGGTAGCACATTACCATTCCACCAGGGAAAAGTTGTCTTTCCGGGTTTTAGCCAACTCATATCTTTTATAAGAGAAGGTTCATTCAGACTTGTGAGAATATTCG
>JANYDR010000472.1 GCA_025363495.1 Cyclobacteriaceae bacterium
AAGTCCGTAAGAATCTGAGAAATTCTTTCCTGGTCCATTCTCAAATCCCCCAGCATGCTTTCCATGTAAAATCTTTCAAGAGTTTTCTGATCGGACTCAAGTTTCAGATTATTCAACTGAACTGCGATAATGATACCAACGATCACGATTATCAGATCAACGAATTTGTCAACAAACAAATTTCTCCACTTGAATGGCTTCGGTTCTTTTGTTTTCTCCTTCATAACATTTTTACCTTCGTTAGCAGCAACTTCAGATTCTTCTTCCCTGACTGGCAATTCTTTTTCCATGATGTAATTCAGAAACGCAATGCCGTTGAGCATCTTCCTATTCTCTTTTACTACATGATATCCTCGTTTCTCAAAAAATGGTTTTGCCGTGATGCTGGCTTCCACCACTGCGGTATTAATATCTCTTTTTCTAAGTTTCTTTTCAAGCTTAGCTAGCAATGCGGTTCCTATCCCCTGACCTTGACGATCTTTGTGCACGTATAACATTCCAATGGATGCATGATCATTTTCAAGGTTACCAAATCCAACGACCTTCCCATCCAACAGCGCTACTATTGTTTTACTTGATTTAAATCGCCCTTGTTTTTTCTTAAAGTCAGGATTCGCAGGAGCCCAGGCATCGAGATGCTCGGGCGGATAGTCTTTACCGTTTATTGTGTGAACGGTGTCGTAAAAAAGATCGAGCATCGCCACGGTATCATTACTCTCATATGGACGAATCTGAATCTTCATCTTCTTTTAGTTGATCGTTATTAGTTGTTTGTTAATCGTTAGATACCTCTGGCTGACTAACAACCATCAACGAACAACTAATAACAAATTTACATCCGTTCAGGCACCTCAATACCCAACAATCCCATCGCCTTCTTTAACACATCCGCCACCACACCGGAAAATGCAATTCTAAACTTCAGCTTCCCTTGATCAGTCTCATTAAAGATAGGAATTGCCTGATAGAACTGATTATAGCCTTTCGCTAATTCGAAAGCATAGTTGGCAATAACTGCGGGCGAATATTCTCTTGATGCTTCTTCAAGCTTATGGATATACTGATTAATTCTAAAAATCACATCGCGCTCCATCGGCTCAAGTGAAGTAATATCTTTTACCTCTCCGGTGATGTTCTGAGAAGCTGCTTTTCTTAATATGGACCTTATCCGTGCATGAGTATATTGAATGAACGGGCCGGTGTGTCCCTGCAACTGGATTGATTCAGCAGGATCAAACAACATTCGTTTCTTCGGATCTACTTTCAGAAGAAAGAATTTCAAAGCTCCCATTCCAATCATTTCGGAAAGTTTTTCCAATTCGCCTGATCCCATCTCATCGATCTTCCCGAGTTCTTTGGTTTGTTTTGATGCTTCCTCCACCATTTCTTCCATCAGATCGTCAGCATCTACAACGGTACCCTCACGACTCTTCATCTTGCCTGAAGGAAGATCAACCATGCCGTATGATAAATGATAACATTCCTTCGCCCATTCATATCCAAGCTTGGCAAGAATGAGGAATAAAACCTTAAAGTGATATTCCTGCTCATTGCCGACTGTATAAACTTGTTTTTCGATTTTTGGAAAATCGCGGAAGCGAAGGATTGCCGTTCCAAAATCCTGTGTCATGTACACCGATGTACCGTCAGAACGCAGTAAAACTTTTTGATCCAATCCGTCTCCTGTAAGGTCAACCCAGACGGAGCCATCCTCTTTTTTGAAAAATATTCCTTTATCCAATCCACGGAGAACTTCTTCCTTACCTAATAAGTAGGTTTCGGATTCATAGTACAGCTTCTCAAAGTCGACACCCATGCGCTTGTACGTAACTGCAAAGCCTTCGTAGACCCAGCCATTCATCATCTTCCACAAAGAAACAGTTTCTGGGTCTTTCTGTTCCCACTTCTGAAGCATGTCAATGGCAAGCTTCATGATAGGCGTTTCTTTTTCAGCAACCTCTTTCACTACACCCTTTTCTTCCAGCTCTTTTATTTGCGATTTAAAAACTTTATCAAACTCAACGTAATATTTCCCAACTAATTTATCCCCCTTCAATCCGCTGCTTTGAGGCGTTTCGCCATTACCATATAATTTCCAGGCGGCCATTGATTTACAGATATGAATCCCACGGTCGTTGATGATCTGTACTTTATGAACTTTATAGCCGTTGGCTTTATAAATCTCCGCCACGCTCCATCCCAAAAAATTATTTCTTAAATGACCAAGGTGAAGCGGTTTGTTAGTATTAGGCGATGAATACTCCACCATGATCTCTTTTCCGTTCGAAGCCAGTTGGCCAAAAGAAGGGTTAGAGTAAATCGATTCAAACACATTTACCCAAACCGAATCATTGATCGACAAATTCAGAAATCCTTTTACGACATTGAACTTGCTTACCAAACCAGAGTTGGTTTGAAGATATTCTCCTATCACACGAGCTGTTTCTTCCGGACTTTTTTTAGAAACTTTTGTGAAGGGAAAACAGACTACCGTGTGCGATCCTTCAAACTCCTGGTTTGTAGGTTGAAGCTGTAGCGGAATAGACGTGTTGAATAAAGCTATGGTTGCTTTTTGTATTTCAGTGCGAAGGGTGAGATCTAAATTCATTAATATTTTCTTTGCGGTCTTTGCGAATCTGTCTTTGCGAACTTTGCGTGAAACAAGCGTTGCTCGGCAGTTTCACGCAAAGTTCGCAAAGGAAATACGCGCAAAGGGCTCTAAGCTTTACATGTCTAAAATATAAGCAAACATTAAGGGTGCCACAATCGTCGCGTCACTCTCTACAATAAACTTCGGAGTATCAATACTGAGCTTACCCCAGGTAATCTTTTCATTAGGCACAGCTCCTGAATAAGAGCCATAGCTCGTAGTCGAATCACTGATCTGACAGAAATAACTCCAAAAAGGAATACCATCACGCTCAAGATCCTGATGCAACATAGGAACAACACAAATCGGAAAGTCACCGGCAATACCTCCACCGATCTGAAAGAATCCAATGCCGTCTTTGCCAGAATTGTTTGTGTACCATTCTGTCAACCAGACCATATATTCAATACCTGACTTCATGGTAGAAGCTTTCAACTCGCCCGTTACGCAATACGAAGCGAAAATATTTCCCATGGTAGAATCTTCCCATCCTGGCACCACCATCGGCATGTTTCTTTCCGCCGCTGCGATCATCCATGAATTTTTAGGATCGATCTCGTAATACTGTTTCAACACTCCACTATTGATCATGCGAAACATAAACTCATGAGGAAAAAGACGTTCGCCTTTATTCTCAGCATCCTTCCACACTTTAAATAAATGCTCTTGCAGACGACGGAAAGCTTCTTCTTCAGGAATACATGTATCTGTAACACGGTTCAAATGATTTTGAAGCAAATCCCACTCTTGCTCAGGTGTTAGGTCACGGTAATTAGGAATTCTTTTATAGTGCGAGTGCGCAACAAGATTCATTATATCTTCTTCAAGATTAGCCCCTGTGCAAGAGATAATCTGCACTTTGTCTTTCCGAATCATCTCCGCGAAGCTGATGCCTAGTTCGGCAGTACTCATAGCGCCGGCCAGCGTGACCATCATTTTCTTACCTTCAGCAATATGCTTCTTATAGGCTTTGGCCGCGTCCACAAGGGCAGCGGAATTGAAATGGAGATAGTTTTTTTCGATGAAATCGGAGATGGGTCGGTTTTGGCTCATGACGTAGTGGTAAAATTTGGGCGAAAATACGACTAATAGCTTAAAGCAGAAAGATGAAAATTGAAAGTTGAAAGCGGAAGGTAAATTGGGTTGAAAGAAAGAATTAACTTTCAAACTAAAATGAGTTGTATAAGTAGTTCTTTAAGTCTCTAA
The DNA here is from genome assembly GCA_025363495.1 of Cyclobacteriaceae bacterium. Classification (GTDB taxonomy): domain Bacteria; phylum Bacteroidota; class Bacteroidia; order Cytophagales; family Cyclobacteriaceae; genus ELB16-189. Next base: position 3,857 of record JANYDR010000472.1, read on the forward strand.
TTAAAATTCGAATGACAAGAATCTGGAATGTGGGCATTCTAGGCCCGGGAAAAATTGCAAATCGGTTTGCTGATTCGTTTAAACATGTGCCGGAGGCAAAGGTCTATGCTATCGCCTCCCGGGATGAGAATAAGGCAAAGGAATTTGCAGCCGCTCACAATGTTGAAAAGTATTATACCTCATACGAACAACTTGTAAAAGATCCGGCGGTCGATCTCATCTACATAGCAACGCCGCATCCCTTTCATTACGAACAATCTCTTTTATGCCTGAACCATGGCAAAGCTGTACTGTGTGAAAAACCCCTTGCCCTCAATCTCAGACAAGCGACCGAAATAGTGGCTGCGGCGAAAAAGACAAAAACTTTCTTCATGGAAGGTATGTGGTCACGGTTTTTTCCAACCATTCATAAAACTATTGACTTGCTAAAATCCGGCGCCATTGGTGAGATCAAATCACTCCATGCTGACTTTGGATTTTCAGGGCCGGTGAATCTGGAAGGACGTCTTTACAACATGGCGTTAGGTGGAGGAGCACAACTTGACGTCGGCGTTTATCCAATGTTCTTTGCATTACTGGTACTTGGCAAACCCGATGAAATAAAAGCCTTCAGTCAATTGGCTTCTACCGGCGCTGACACTACCACTCAAGCCCTGTTCAAATACAAAAGCGGCGCAATTGCACACATACTTTCATCTATTGTTGCCGATTCACCTAAAGATGCTCACATCATGGGCACACTTGGGCGAATTACTGTTCAAACCCCCTGGCATAAATCTGAGAAAGTTACATTGCGACTCAACTCAGGTGAAACTACTGAGTTTGCGTTTCCTCATTCGGGAAATGGATTTGAGTTTCAACTTCAACATGTAGTCCGTTGTTTGGAAGCAGGAGAAACTGAAAGCGATGAAATGCCACACAGCCTAAGTTTGATGATGGCAGAGGTGAGTGATGAGATTAGGAGGCAGGGAGGGGTTAAGTATGCGGTGGATTAGTTGTTCTGGGTTCTGAGTTCTGGGTTGTGGGTTAGCGAGTACTACAACTTTTATTAAATGCACACTTGCAACCTGTATCCTGTAACAGGTGACTTCCCTACCGATCTCGCTCCATCATCACCGGCCTCGCTTCAATGGCCCTGGCAACTGCCTCCATTACTTCAAAGGCGTTTTCCGCCATGCTGTTTTGGGAATCCAGCGTTGGATTTACTTCGGCGACTTCCCAGGCACATAGTTTAGGGCTTTTTGCTAATTCGACGTTCAATATTTTTGCTTCTTCAACTGTAAGCCCATTTGGAACCGGCGTGCCAGTACCGACAGATATACGACTGTCCAAACTATCAACATCAAATGAAACATAGATCAGATCACAGTGATCAAGCATTTTAAGAGTTTCCTGAGCGACCGCTACCGGCCCCATCTTCTTCACCTCGTCTGCAGTGAAATTCGTAATACCGTATTTGTTGATAATATAATTTTCAGCTTTCTCCAGATCACGGACCGAAATAAATACAAGGTCTTCCGGATAAATCTTTGCGCCAGGAATACCAACGTTCATGATCTGTTCCCAATATTCAATCGTCTCTCCTCTGGGATCATTGACTTTGCATTCAAGATTATCAATGCCACACGCCATGGCAAGCGTCATGCCGTGCATGTTGCCGGAAGGAGTGGTATAAGGAGAATGAAAATCCGCATGAGCGTCAATCCAGACCACACCGAGACGTTTTTTTGGATGTGCCTTTTTAATACCAGCTATTGTTCCATAAGCCGTACTGTGATCACCTGCCATGATTAAGGGAAAGAAATCGTCCCAGATTTGCTCATAGACCTCAAGGCAAACGCGCTCTTCCATGATCAGCACGCCATCGATGAACTTGGCATATGTATGTTCGGCGCTGTTGAAGAGGAGTTCGTTTACATTTTCCACTTCGACACTTTCATTCTCACGGAAGAAATCGGATTTCGCATCCAGGCTGGCAATTTTCATCGCCTCGACTCCCAGACTCGCTCCGCGCGTACCGGCACCGATTTCGGATTTTACCTGTATGATTTTTATTTTCTCGCTCACAAAAACTCAGATTAACAACAACAGAAAGAAGGACTTAAAGAAGAATTAACAAGACACGTAGAGTGGTCTCTGTTCAGAGGTCGGGCAACGGGGGGTGTGCCGAAGAGATTGAAATAAGAAACTGACGGATGACCATACAATTAATTGTATTGCAAAGATGGCAATTTTATACCAATATTGCGTTTTTACTGCATAATCCGTCCCTATCGCCGTTAAACCCATGAATGTGAAATGAAGAGCTACCGTGAACTCATCGAACAAACCTTTGAATTTCCACAGGAAGAATTTAAGGTTTGGGAACACGAGTTACTGTTCAACGATGTGCCTTTAATGGACATCATTAAGGAGTACGGCACACCGCTAAAGCTCACTTACCTGCCTCGCATCAGTGAGAACATCCGTTTTGTTCAGGCAACGTTCAACAATGCGATGGAACGCTTTAAGTATAACGGAAAATATACTTACTGCTACTGCACCAAGTCATCACACTTCTCTTTCGTGCTGGAGGAAGCGCTGAAGAACAACGTCCACATTGAAACGTCCTCCGCGTTTGATATAAACATTGTTCGTTCCCTGTATGAAAAAGGAAGCATCACAAAAGACATCTACATCATCTGCAATGGATTTAAAATGCCATTGTACACTGAGAATATTTCAAACCTTATCAACGACGGTTTCTCCAATTGTATCCCGATCATTGATACATTGAGTGAAATTGACGTGTACGAACAAAAAGTCACGGTTCCTTATCAGGTGGGCATTCGCGTCGCCTCTGACGAAGAACCAAAATTTGAATTTTATACCTCGCGTCTCGGTATTCGCTATAGCGATATTGTACCATTGTATAAGGAGAAGATTGCAAACAATCCGAAGGCCTCGTTGAAGATGCTTCATTTCTTTATTAACACTGGCATAAAGGATACAGCATATTACTGGAGCGAGTTAAGTCGTTTCATTTTTAAGTATTGTGAACTGCGCAAAATCTGCGATACACTTGATTCAATTGACATTGGAGGAGGATTCCCGATCAAGACATCTCTTACATTCACTTTTGATTACAAATACATGATCGAACAGATCGTGGAGAATATCAAGTGGATCTGCGACAAGAACAATGTACCTGTCCCTAATATCTTCACGGAGTTTGGAAGCTATACCGTGGGCGAAAGTGGCGCCACACTATATTCAGTTGTTGACCAGAAACTTCAGAATGATAAAGAGCTTTGGTACATGATCAATGGCTCGTTCATCACTC
>JANYDR010000484.1 GCA_025363495.1 Cyclobacteriaceae bacterium
TAGTGATCCTGATTGGCATCTGGATTATAATCTGCGTGCTGGCCTATCTCACTACTAATGAGTATGAATTTTACGGGGTTGCGTTTTTAGTGGGTGCAGTAATGGGTGGTATTCAGTCTTTATCGCGTGCAACTTACTCCAAGCTCATCCCCACAAACTCTATCGATCACGCTTCCTACTTTAGCTTTTTTGATGTCACGTTTACGCTATCGATCGTGTTTGGTACTTTTTCCTACGGAGTTATTGAGCAGGTATCAGGGAGTATGAGGAATAGTACGCTGGCGTTGGGGATGTTCTTTATAATTGGGATGATACTTTTGTCGAGGATCACTGTTACTAATAAGGCTACTGAATCGTGATCGGTAAACTGTGATCAGTAATCGGAGACCTACTGATTACCGATTACTGATAACTGTACTTTTCCAGTATTCAATCAATAACGCAGGTGCTTGACAGTAGCTCCATTATTAATTAGCTGTTTCAATGAGTCTATTCCAATCTTTAGGTGAAGATCAACATAACTCGCGGTAACAACCTTATCGCTCGCTTCCGTCTTTACTCCGTCCGGTACCATTGGTTGATCCGATACCAGTAAAATTGCACCGGCTGGGATTTCATTATAAAAAGCAGTCGAAAAAATGGTGGCAGTTTCCATATCAATGGCCATTGCCCTGATCTTGATAAGATATTCTTTAAAGTGCTCGTCCCATTCCCATACACGACGATTAGTTGTATAGACTGTTCCGGTCCAGTAATCCTGGTTATTGTCTCGGATAGTGGTAGAGATCGCTTTCTGTAGAGCGAATGCGGGTAAAGCCGGTACCTCTGGGGGGAAGTAATCATTGGATGTACCCTCGCCCCGAATCGCAGCAATCGGAAGTATAAAATCTCCAAGGTCATTTTTCTTTTTTAATCCTCCGCATTTACCAAGAAAAAGACAACCTTTTGGCTTTACGGCGGACAGACAGTCCATTATCGTAGCAGCATTGGGACTTCCCATTCCAAAATTAATAATGGTAATTCCTTCAGCGGTGGCGCTGCGCATGGCCTTATCCATTCCATGGACTTCTACATTGTGCCATTCGGCAAACTTCTTGACATAGTTGTCGAAATTCGTGAGGAGTATGTAATCTCCGAAGTCGCTTAATGCAAGGCCCGTGTATCGCGGCAGCCAGTTCTCTACAATTTGTTCTTTGGTCTTCATTCTGTTTGGTTCTGGTTTCTTGTACTTTAGCTATGTGACTCCCCTCAATCTACCGTCCTACGACTTCAAAGTTAAGAAGAGTGAGGGAAAAGTCTGGATTTTCGACAGTATGCGCAAGAAATTTGTGGTTTTAACACCAGAGGAGTGGGTCCGTCAGCATTTTGTTAGCTTTCTGATTCAAGAGCATCATTATCCTAAGTCCTTATTTCGTATTGAAGGAGGTCTCACCTATAACAAATTACTAAAGCGGTCTGATATTCTCGTGTACGATCGATCCGGCAAACCCTGGATGCTGGTTGAATGCAAGTCACCAACTATTAAGCTGAGCCAGAAAGCATTTAACCAGGTGGCGATCTACAACATGACTATTGGAGCTAAATACCTTGCAGTTACTAATGGTATGGTTCACTTTTGTTGCGAAGCTCCAATGCCAGGTCAGGAGGGAAAATTTTTAGAGGATTTTCCGGAGTTTGTTGGTTGAAGGCATTTCCCACGGATTTCACAGATATTATGCGCAGATTTTCACGAATTCTTTAATTTCCTTTTATATCGAGTTCGGCGAAAATCTGTGTGGGGTTAATCTCCGAAAATTCGATCTAACAAATGGTTTTTGATTTGAATGCAAGTTCCATCCGGCGGCATTTCTGCCACTGATTGCACAGATGTTCACAGATTAATACAATTAAGTGCATTATTGTTTGTGATGTAAAACCCATAGATGCAGCAAGCTGCTAAACATCGCTAAAATAGTTGGTGAGCTTACTCAAGCAAGCTATGATAGAGCTTTCGGATCGATTCGTTATTCACATAGCAGAACAGCGAAGCTGTCAATCTGTGGATTTGATCATTCGTAAAAGTGCATCTAATTGTTTTTGTGAAAATCTGTGCAATCTGTGGCAAAGTTTAAAGGCTATAGTTAGTAACAGTGTTTTACCACACAGGGGTATTGCGAATCTGCGGGAAACAACTCATTAAACAAATTGATAATAGATCAATACCATCGCCGATACCGTCATCAACACAAGTGTTGCAAAGCCTAAAATATTTGATCGCTTCTTATTCGTGAATTGTTTCATCACAGCTTTATTGTTAGAGATGTGAAGTACGATAGCAATTATGACGGGAGACGTCACACCATATAGTATGGCGGAATAGATCAGCGCCTGGATTGGACTAATGCCAACGTAATTAATCAATAATCCAAGAACAAGTGATACCGTGATTACCAGATAAAATGGTTTAGCTTCCTGGAATTTTTTATCCAAACCTGCCTCCCAGTCAAACGTTTCGGAAATTATATATGAAAGAGATCCACATAAAACGGGAATAGCCAGAAATCCTGTTCCGATAACTCCAACGGCAAAAAGGTAATAAGCAGCCTCACCGGCAAGGGGTTCTAAGGCCTTAGCAGCCTGTTCAACTGTATCAATCTGATGTATGCCGGCATTGAAAAGCACAGTTCCTGTAGTAAGTATTATGAAGAACATAACAATGTTTGAAAACAGCATCCCAAAATTCACATCCAATCTCATTTTGTTAATCATGCCTTTATCTATAATGATCTGTTTCTTCCGGTGTTTCATATCTTCCGATTCCATGGTGGCTTGCCAGAAGAATAAATAGGGAGAAATTGTTGTCCCTAAAACGGCTACCAGAATAGCGATAAATTCCTTGTTAAATTGAATATCAGGAACAACCGTGTGCTTAATGATTTGCATCCAGTCCTGTTTGGATAAAAACGGTACTATAAGATAAACCAGTAGGATAGCACAGAGGTATTTTAAAATGCTTGCTATTTTTTGATACGGCCAAAAAATAACGGCACCCATTAACATAGCGGTAAATAGTACACTGAAATAGATTGCGTGGATTTTTGGGAAAATAAGATTTGCTACCGCGCCCATTCCGGCAATGTTAGCACCTATGTTTAAAATGATGGCAGGAAAACTGAAAAGTACCATTAAGTACAAAATGGATTTTGGATAATTCTTTTTGAGAGTTCCGGTTAATCCTTGTGAAGTAACCATTCCAATTCTTGCACACATTTCCTGAATGGAGGCCATTAAAGGAAAAGTAATCAATGCCGTCCAAAGAGTGGAAAGACCAAACTGAGCGCCAGCCTGGGAGTAGGTGGCAATACCTGACGGATCGTCGTCACTGGAGCCGGTAACTAACCCAGGCCCAAGAATACTGATGAATCTTTTAAGCTTTACGATTACTTTTTTTCTGTTATTCATTTCCCGCCACGTCCTAATTTGAAATTGGCGCCTACAAGAAAATTAGTCTGAAGAAAGAAAAAATGCTGATCGGCTCGGTCGGATGTAAGTCGTGTGGTACGAATATCGGGCATGTTGATAAAGCCTCCCTTTAATTCACTTTGAATGAAAAAATATTCGAAGAAAGTAATATTCAATCCTGCGAAAGCGCCCAGCCCATAACCGGCCAAATGAAACTCATCATATCTGTAATTGCCTAGTAGTGTAGTATTGGTCTTGGGAAGCAAGGCACCTAGTCCAACTCCTTCAGTAAGGTTAAAGTCGATGTTGGGTAAATGAAAGCGACGGAGATTTAGGATATTGTCAAATCTTCTGATTTCAACATTGATATAGTTAAGACCATCGGTGTGTTCAAACTGTAAAAAATCATTGGTTAACTTAATATCACTATTGTTATAAACACCATCATAGGGTGTGCCGCTGTTTTGTATGTTACCATTAATTTTTACCACCTGGTCTTGCTGCATCACGTACTTCATGTGATCTAATCCCAGTGAGATGCTCCAGTTATCTTTAAAGAAATAACCTATTCTGAAATTTGTCTGAGGAATTGTCAGGTCTGAAAAAGCCAGGTAAGGATCAAGTCCAAGGGGGCTTTGACTGTCCTTTGCAACAACTTTCGATAATTTGAAATTGTAATTATTGCCATGAAAATGAATATCAGAATTAGTGTACCAATCGCGGTTCCAGCCCCAGTAGGTAAAGAATTGACCTTTGTAATGTTTTTTGGAAAATAATTCTTGTTCCTGACTGTATGACTTCACGACTGAAACGAATCCAATAACCAGAATTAAAACTCTTTTCATAAGCTACTACCAGATTTTTTCGATTTGTCTATGCTCAACTGACTCATTACAAAGATATTGCTTTAAAATCTATAATGAGTGAGCTTTGTTTGAAAGCTTAAAATTATAACTTCCACCGTAAAAATAGTAATCAGTGATCCGCCCATGCCAGCATGGGTAAATTACCCATTGACTCATTGCCGTTCATAGATTATTTGATTTCCTCTTTGAGGAGAATTCTTTATCTTCACTCTCATTATTTCGACTTTCAATTTTCAACTTCTTCTACATGAACAAACGTACTTTTATAAAAATATCTTCCGCGTTGATTACTGGAGTAGCATTGTCTCCTCTCGTAAGTTGTAAGCAAGGGGAGAAGCAGCATAACTGGGCTGGCAATCTTGAATATGGGACAGACCGTGTATTCAGCCCAAAAACCACCGAAGAAATTCAGGAGCTTGTTAAGAAATACAATAAGCTAAAAGTACAGGGGACTCGTCATTCATTTAACAAAATAGCGGATAGCGCAGACTACCTGGTTTTATTAAAAGAGCTGAACGAAATAACAATTGACAAGGATGCTATGACAGTAACGGCCGGGGCCGGGGTTAATTACGGACAGCTCGCTCGTCATCTTTTTAGCAATGGGTATGCGGTTCACAACCTGGCCTCCCTGCCGCATATTTCAATTGCGGGCGCCTGTGCTACAGGTACGCATGGATCAGGTGTGAAGAATGGAAATCTTTCGACTGCGGTGGTTGCCCTGGAAATGATCAATGGTAAAGGAGAATTGGTTTCTCTTTCTAAAGATAAAGATGGAGAGCAATTTCTTGGTGCTGTGGTAGGATTGGGAGGATTAGGATTAGTAACAAAGACAACGCTAAGCATTCAGCCGACTTTTAATGTACGTCAGGATGTTTATGAGAACCTTCCACTCGAACAACTAAAAGATAATTTCGATATTATAATGTCAGCGGGTTATAGCGTGAGCTTGTTTACTGACTGGCAAAATAAAAACGTAAGCCAGGTATGGGTAAAACGCAGGGTAGAAGAGGGTGCCTTGTATAAAGTACCTGGTGAATTTTTTCAGGCTAAGATTGCTACGCGGAATATGCACCCTATTACGGCACTTTCTGCTGAGAATTGCACGGAGCAGATGGG
>JANYDR010000501.1 GCA_025363495.1 Cyclobacteriaceae bacterium
AGCATCTTGCCTTCAACATCCAGGATAGTTGCTTTGATTCGTGATCCACCAATATCAATTGAAAGGATTTTTTCTTCAGGACTTAAGTTCATTAATAAGGTGGTAGAATAGTGGATTTAGGTCGGGTAAATTTAGCAGAAATATCCATTAATAGGCACCAGGCATAGGGCATTAGGTCGCTAATAATTGGGATTTTTCAATGCATAAAGGCACTTTAAATAAAAAAAATTGGGCATCAAGTACCGGGAGTTTCCCAATGCCTAATGCCCAATGCCTTTGATCCTAATTAAATTAGGACTGGATACTTCAAATTATCCTAAATATGATTTCAGCGCGCGACTTCTGGAATTATGACGTAATCTTCTTGTCGCTTTCTCTTTAATCTGACGAACGCGTTCGCGGGTAAGATTAAATTTCTCTCCAATTTCTTCCAGTGTCATTGCTTGCTCGCCATTAAGACCAAAGTAGAATGCAATAACATCCGCCTCTCTAAGGGTCAAAGTAGAAAGAGCACGTTGAACTTCGCGGCGTAAAGAATCCATTATCAAGCCTGAGTCTGGTGTTTCTTCGCTGTCGTTTTCAAGGACATCAAGCAAACCATTTTCTTCACCTTGTACGAAAGGAGCATTCATTGAAACATGACGGCCACCAATTTTCAAAGTGTCAACTACCTCTTCTGTAGTTACTTCCAATACTTCAGCTAATTCTTCTGGTGAAGGTTCGCGCTGGAATTTCTGCTCTAATTCCGAGAATGTTTTTGTGATTTTATTAAGTGAACCTACTCTGTTTAAAGGAAGGCGAACAATACGTGATTGTTCTGCAAGTGCCTGCATGATTGACTGACGAATCCACCATACCGCGTAGGAAATGAATTTAAATCCACGTTTTTCATCAAATCTCTTAGCTGCTTTTATAAGCCCGACATTTCCCTCATTGATAAGGTCACCAAGAGTTAATCCGTTATTTTGATATTGCTTGGCAACAGACACCACAAAACGAAGATTGGCCTTAGTCAATTTTTCCAACGCCATCTGATCTCCTTCTCTGATCCGTTGCGCCAGTTTAACTTCTTCGTCGGACGTTATCAGATCTACTTTCCCAATTTCTTGTAAATACTTATCAAGGGATTGACTTTCCCGGTTCGTAATCTGCTTAACGATCTTTAATTGTCTCATGTGTGATAAAACAGGTTTATGTGAAAAAAGTTCAAAAAAGGCCCTTTAGCGTTGCTCTTAAACAAAACGGCTATAAAATAAGCCTAAATGTCTTTTCGGCGCTGAAGTGACCTGCAAACATAGTCAAAATCTGGGTAATTCTGACAATTTACAAGTCTCTTTATAGGCACCTTTTTGGTAACGGGAATGCGAGATAATTGTTGCTGATAGGTAAATTGTTGCTTCCGAACATAGAACCCCCAAATACCTGTTAACTAAAAGTTACTGATGTATATACGATTCCAGGTGCTCAATGATTGCCTTTTGATCCTGAATAATTTGCTTGACGACATCGCCAATCGAAATCACCCCAGTTAGCTTTTCACCATCCACCACAGGTAAGTGACGTATATGCTTTTCGGTCATGATGCCCATGCACTCTTCAATAGTGCTGTCGCATGTAACAGTGAACGGATTTTTGGTCATCAGCTCGCTGATCATAGTATCTTTTGAGGATTTCCCTTTGAGTATAAGTTTCCTGGCATAGTCGCGCTCAGTAAAGATGCCCACCAGCCTATCGTTTTCAACGATCAAAAGACCTCCGATATTTCTTTCACACATCTGTTCGATGGCTTTGTAAACCGTAATAGATGGATCAACGGCAAAAACGGCTCCGCCTTTAAATTTCAGAATGTCTCTTACTTTTCCCATAGGTATGATTGATTTAGATTGATTTCAATCGAATGAAGATAAATAGTTTGGTGAGAACTTCCAAACAGATTTTTTTAGACGCTAATATTTTCCCGCAGATTTTATGCCCGCGAACCTTCACGGAATCATAAGACACTTGCGAATTCCACGCAGATCTGCGTATAATCCAACCCACGGAAACCAGCGGGTATTTTCGGCTAATTCAGCAAGGAAATCAGTCTATCGGGAAATACTCCGATCAGGAGAATTAGAGCCAAAAGCAAAACCATCAATATACTGGAGGAAGAGGAAATTGAAATGGGACCTTCCTCCCCTGTTTTCGTGAACATGCCAATGATCACTCTGAAATAATAAAACACGCCTATTAGTGAGGTAATCACTGCAATAATCACCACGCCAGAGTACCCATTATTCAGTGCCTGGGTAAACACCATATATTTTCCAAAAAATCCTGCCAATGGAGGGATTCCCGCCAATGAAAGCATGGCTATCGTCATGACAACCGCCATCAATGGATTTCTTTTATAGAGACCGTCAAATCCTGTGGTGGTTTTTGCATTCTCAACTTCATGTAACACACTAAATGCAGCGATGGAAGTAATTGAGTAAGAAGTCAGATAATAAAATATTGTTCCAGTTGAAGTCGTGCTATTCGCAATGAACGCCAGCAAAATATATCCAATATGTCCTACGCTCGAATACGCCAGCATTCGTTTCACATTACTTTGATATACTGCCGTTACATTCGGAACGACCAGCGTAAGGACAGTGATGATCTGAAGGATAATGCCCCAGGTTGACTGAACGGCGCCGAAACAAAAAGAGAATATTCTGTAAAAAGCGGCAATGGCGGCGATTTTTACAATCGTCGACATAAAGGCTGTAATAGTGACCGGCGATCCTTCATATACATCCGGTGCCCAGAAATGAAATGGAACCGCTGAGATTTTGAACGCCATACCAACAAGCATTAGAAGAACGCCGGCATAGAAGAAACCAGGTAATGTCGAGGAGTTTGAACTTATGAAGGCCGTAATAGTCGCCAGGTGAAAAGATCCTGTTGCTCCGTAAATAAGTGCGATGCCCATCAACAGGAAGCCTGTAGCGAATGAGCCCATGAGAAAATACTTGAATGATGCTTCGTTAGACAACAGGCTCTCCTTATTACTACCAGCCAGTACGTAAAGTGATATTGACAAAATCTCTATACCCAGGAAAAGCATCGCCATATTATTGAATGATACCATGATAATGGCCCCGGATATTGCAAAAAGAATAAGTGCTGATCTATCAGTCTCATGTGACTGTCTCGAGAAGTAATCTCCTGACATCCAAAACCAGAAAATGGCGATCACCAGAATAAGTGTAGAATAAGCAACTGAAAAGTTGTCGAACACCAGCATGTCGTTGTAATAATGAAGACCGGTATTCCAGTCCGTCACCATTAAGCCTATTGCTGCGACTATGCCCAGGAGAATAGCGATAGCCAAACCTTTCTTAAGATTTGCAATCTCCGCTACAAGCGAAAGAAAACCTAAACCGCAAATGACGTACAGTGCATTCATGCTATTTTACCGAGGCTGAAAAATCCGAAACGATTACTAAAATATTATTGACGGCCGCTTCCGAGATATCCAACAATGGTGTCGGGTATACTCCAATAGCAATGATCAACACCACCATGGGGAAAAGAACTAACTTTTCCTGAGTTGTTAAATCAATAAAACCAGATGTAACTTTATTGGTCTCACCAGACATTGCCTTTTGAAATGTGCGAAGCATATACACTGCTCCAAGAATAATGGTGATTCCTGCCACTGAACCAATGACGATTTGGTATTGAACCAACGAATTAATCAACAGGAACTCCCCAACAAAGCCGCTGGTCAGAGGTAAGGCAACACTTCCGAGCATCACAACAATAAAGACAGAAGATAAAACTGGCGCCACATTCCGAATGCCACCCAATTGAGCCAGTGATCGTGTCTTTGTGCGTTGAAATATTATCTCTATAATATAAAACATTGCAAACACAGTGATTCCATGGCTCAACATCTGAATCATTGCCCCTTGCATACCAATTTTGCTTAACGTTAGCAGTCCTGCGGAGATCAATCCCACGTGAGCGATGGATGAATACGCTACAAGTCGCTTGAAATCATTTTGCACAATAGCAATGCACGACGCATAAATAATTCCTATCACAGAAAGAATAATGGCAACATTGCCCCACTCTTGCGTTCCAAGTGGAACAACGGGAATTAACCAGCGGATTACTCCATAAATACCCATCTTCAGCATAATGGCAGATAAAAGCATGGTTCCCTGAACGGGTGAAACCGTGTACGTATCAGGTTGCCAGGTATGAAAAGGAAACACAGGCATCTTGATCGCAAAAGCCAGAAACATGGCCCAGAAAATGATGCTTTGTTCTGAAACTGACAGTAATCTTCCCGCCTCGTACAATGCACCGATTTCAAAAGTATGTGTACCGGAAGTTTGCAAATAGAGATAGACAAGCGCCACCAGCATGAACAAACTACCGGTTAACGTGTAGATAAAAAACTTGAGCGTGATCTTGCCACTTCCCTCTCCACCCCAAATGAGACAGATGAAGTAGATTGGAATAAGGGCCATCTCCCAGAAGAGATAGAACAGGAATCCGTCACGGGCAGTGAAAACACCAACCAATGCCATTTGCATCATGAGAATAAGACCATAAAAAGAAGATGGCCGTTTTTCTGCGCTGCCGAATGAGGATAGAATTATAAATGGAACAAGAACAGTCGTTAATAAAACGAGCAACAGACTTATTCCATCAATGCCAACGTTAAAATTAATCCCAAGAGATGTTATCCACGGTACGTTCACCACGAATTGAGGTTCAGCTGTTTTTGTGAATTGTGACACTATAAACAAAGACGCGGCCAGCTCAATGATTGATGCTCCAAGTGCTAACTCCTTTGCATTCTTAAATCGGACTACCAACAAGATTATTGATACAAACAAAGGCCAGAATATGAGGAAGGAAAGGATCATAATTTCTTATCTCAGCCTATTAATGAATAAACGTTAGCGAAAGCATTAGCACAATGCCAATGACCATGATGAAAATATAAAAGCCAATGCTTCCGTTTTGAAGAAGGCGAAATACTTTACTCCACTCCACCACAGAATTCCCGGTAGTATTTACGAGTCCGTCAATTCCCAATCGTTCTATCACAACGTCAAATTTATCAGACAGCCAGAAAAGTGGTTTTACAATGACCGCATCATAAATTTCGTCAACATAATACTTATGATAAGAAAGTCCCTGCAAGGTCCCAACGCTGGACTCATCTCCTACCGGAACTTCATTCTTCTTCACATACATCGAATAAGCAATGCCAATCACCACAACCGTAAGTACGATTACGGTTGCCATAAGACCATATTCTGTTCCATGAGAAAGAGGATGCTCTTCCAATAAGCTTTTTGATTGACTAAAGACCGGGGCTAAAAATTCAGTAAGTCTGCCTGAACCAAACAATGCTTCAGGCACATTCATGAAACCTCCTACCGCAGAAAGAACTGCGAGGACAATTAGTGGAATAGTAATGCTTTTAGGCGATTCATGAATATGATGCGTAGTTTCATGGCTGGCCCTTTCATTGCCGAAGAACGTAAGAAAGAGAAGTCTGAACATGTAAAACACAGTCAGCAATGAAGCGAGCAATGCAACTCCATACGCTAGCGGATTATGAGCAAAGGCGTCTGCTAAAATTTCATCTTTGGAAAAGAAACCAGCGAACGGTGGAATTCCGGAAATAGCAAGGACTCCTATGAAGAAAGTGATATAGGTTATTGGTATATATTTTTTTAGTCCGCCCATCTTACGAACGTCTTGTTCACCACCCAATGCATGGATAACGCTACCGGCACATAAGAAAAGAAGAGCTTTAAAGAAAGCATGAGTCGCCATGTGGAATATGCCGCTTGAAAAAGCCCCAAGTCCCAATGCAACGAACATCAATCCCAATTGACTTACCGTTGAATAGGCCAACACCTTTTTTATGTCATTCTGTGTCAAGGCAATCGTTGCAGCGAAAAGCGCTGTCGCAAGACCAATAATTAATATAAGATTCAATGAAGCAGGAGAAAGTGCGTACAATAGATTATTGCGGGCAACCATATATACCCCAGCAGTAACCATTGTAGCAGCATGGATAAGTGCTGACACTGGTGTTGGACCTGCCATGGCATCTGGTAGCCATGTGTAAAGAGGAATCTGGGCGCTCTTGCCCATTGCTCCAACAAAAAGTAAAATCGTTATGAGTGTTATCGTATTAGTATCAAGTGATGAGACCTTGGCAAAAACCTCTTCATAGTCAAGACTTCCGCAATTAATAAATATCAGGATCATTCCGATAAGTAATCCCAGGTCGCCGATCCTGTTCATAATGAATGCCTTGTTGGCGGCGTTATTATAATTTGTGTTCTTAAACCAGAAGCCAATGAGCAGATACGAGCAAAGCCCTACTCCTTCCCATCCAACAAACATGACAACATAATTGGAGCCCATTACCAGAAGCAGCATGAAGAATACAAATAAGTTCAGGTATGAAAAGAACTTATTGAAGGCCGCATCATCATGCATGTATCCGATGGAATACACGTGAATGAGAAATCCGACGCCAGTAATTATTAATAACATGATCGATGAAAGTGGATCTATTAAAAAGCTAAAGTTGACTGAAAGATTTCCAGTACTGATCCATTGGGCAAGCATAACATTGAAAGAGCGCTGATCTTCCGGTAGTGAAATCAGCTGAGCAAAAAGTTCGATAGCAATAAGAAATGAAATGAATACCGACCCGCAGGCGATAATTGACACTACACTATGCGAAAGTCTCTTATAGTTCAGGCTAATCAGCAGGAAGCCGAGCAACGGTAATAACGGTACAAGACTTATTAACATCGTATTTCCTACCATTTTAATCGATTCAAAACATTGATATCTGTTGTGCGGGTATTGCGATACATCATCATAAGTATTGCAAGACCGACCGCAACTTCTGCAGCGGCAACAGCCATAATAAAGAATACGAATACCTGGCCTGATGCGTCGTTGAGATAATTTGAGAATGCTACCATTACTAGATTCACTGCATTGAGCATTAACTCAATACACATAAATATGATAATTGCATTTCTCCGGTAAAGCACGCCCAGTACACCAATTGTAAATAATACTGCGCTGAGCCAGAGATAATAATCTATAGGAATCATGGCTTTTTATTCATTACAGGTTTTTCTGATTTTCCCAGCATCACAGCTCCTACCATCGCCGCTAATAAAAGCACCGAGGCAATTTCAAACGGCAGTAAGAAATCAGTAAATAATACTTTTCCTAAATTTTTAACTAATCCAATTGACGATGGACTAGAAGACTGAGGCACAACCAATTCAGTTCCTTTAAGTGAGCCAACCAGTACAATTAATAGAAGTCCAGAACAAATGGCTGCTGCAAATTTCAGAAGATTGCTCTTATGCGGTTCTGTTTCTGTGTTAAGATTGAGCAACATGATTACATACAGAAACAAAACCATGATGGCGCCTGCATA
>JANYDR010000509.1 GCA_025363495.1 Cyclobacteriaceae bacterium
CTTACCCGAAATTTCCCTGGAGCCATGTTCCAAAGTGCTTATGAGGCCGGTTTTAGCGGCTTTTGGCTTCACCGTGAATTGGTAAAACTAGGGGTCAATTCAATTGTGGTAAATCCTGGCAGGTTGCTCTCCAGCAGAGCCTGCTTCCGCTTTGCCTGTGCACAAAGGTAAAAACGTAAAAACATATAAATATGAAGTTCGTCAATGAGCCTGTCTTGTTTTTCAACATAGAAGCCATCGGATCCGTGTGGCAAAGGGGTTTTCTTTCGCTTAATAAGTTAGAAATATAGTTTTAATCAAGAAGGGTCTTTGAATCCCTGCAACAGGTAAACATGACAAAGTAGGATTAATTAGGAAAGGGTCCTTTCATATTCCTTTCAAGGCCTTTTCCAGATCTTCTATAAGATCTTCAATGTCTTCTACTCCTACACTTAATCGTATAAGCGTATCAGAAAGTCCATTTTTTAATCGTTCCTCTTTTGGAATACTGGCGTGTGTCATGGAAGCAGGATGATTGATAAGGGATTCTACTCCACCCAGCGATTCGGCTAAAGAGAATAGCTCAACATTTTCCATGAAGGTGATTGCCTGTTCAATTTTGTCGTCTTTCAACGTGAATGATAGCATACCACCAAAATCCCTCATCTGTTTTTTAGCGATGTCATGGTTTGGATGATCACTAAACCCAGGCCAATATACTTTTCCAATTTTCGGATGATTCCGGAGATACTCGGCAATTTTCTTTCCATTTAAACAATGACGTTCCATGCGCAGGTGCAGTGTTTTGATTCCGCGAAGGACTAAAAAGGAGTCTTGTGGACCGGGTACGGCACCACAGGAATTAGCTATGAAAGCCAGGTCTTGCTGGAGTTTCTCATCATTTACGACAAGTGCTCCCATAATTACATCACTATGTCCACCGAGGTACTTTGTAACAGAATGCATTACAATATCAGCACCGAGATCAAGTGGGTTCTGAAGATAAGGTGAAGCAAATGTATTGTCCACGGCTACACGAATGTTATGCTTCTTTGCTATTGCAACGCAAGCTTGTATATCGATAATACGCATGAGTGGGTTGGAAGGTGTTTCCAGCCAGAGCAGCTTCGTGTTTTTATTAATAAGCGGAATGATACTTTCGGCATTAGCCAGATCAATGAAATGAAATTTAATACCAACTCTTTCATACACTTTGGTGAAAAGTCGATAGGAGCCGCCATATAGATCATTGCTGGTAATTACTTCGTCGCCGGGGTTAAGAAGCCTGACCACCGCATCCGTTGCCCCCATGCCTGAAGAGAAACAGATACCAAACTTTCCGTTCTCCAGAGCGGCAATACTTTTCTGTAAAGAATTGCGCGTTGGATTTGCCCCGCGTGCATAAGCATATCCTTTATGTTTAGCGGGAGACTCCTGAACGTAGGTAGATGTCTGATAGATAGGAGTCATAATCGCCCCGGTGGATGGATCTGGCTCAACTCCTGCGTGAATGGCTTTCGTTCCGAATTTCATAATGATTAGTTAATAAATACATTTCCCACAGATTCACAGATTTTTAACTCGCAGATTTTCGCGGAACTCTTAGAATTCCGCGGAAATCTGCGAGTATTCAATCAGCGGAATCTCCGGGAAATGTAGTCGACTTTTATTCAAGTTTAATTTCGTTAGATAATATCACAGATTGTTGCGAAAGTATTACTATTATTCAAACTTTTCATGTTTTGCCTGGCTTCCAGGAGCCTTTAGTATCTTTTAAGCGATTAATGAAGAGGAGGGAACGCTCGATGCGTTTTTCAATGGATTTGGCCTGTGCGATATAATAGATCAGACTTCGTTGTGTTCCATTCGTAAGTTGATCGAAATATTTTTTTCCCTCTTCATCCTGGGCAAGGAGCTCGGCTAATTCTTCAGGGACTTTGTGCCCAAATTCAGTTGTATCTTTTTGAATCGACACATTTATCTTTTGACCGAGAGAAACTTTTGCCTTTTTTAGAATTGGTGTAGCAACATTGATAAAGAACCCTCCTTCGCCATTGGGGCGGAGTGCGCAGGCATACTTTACTGAATCGTTGATGGTACAGAAAATACGAACCGCTTTTCTTTCTGCAAATGTAAGGGCAAGCTTTTGTGGTACATTGATTAAATGCATGCCTCCTTTGTGAGGGAGCTTTTCAATGATGGCGGTGAATTCACTTTTTTTTGAAGGCATTCGCAAAGTCGTCGGTTAAATCTCAAACCGGAGGGGAATCCTACTTCGATATTCCCTGCCTTGTCCGGCAGGCAGGGACATTCAGCGTTGGGCGTTCGACATTTACATTAAAGGAAATGAATTTTTAAAAAAAATATCGAATGTCGAACGCCGAATTTTGAATGTCAAAGTTACGCACCCCTAAATCGTCCTGTTAATATCAAACTTCTCCAGATAGTCAGCCACTCTTCGTACAAAGCTTCCTCCTAATGCACCGTCAACAACGCGATGATCATATGAATGGGAAAGAAACATTTTATGACGGATAGCGATCGCATCACCATCAGGTGTTTCAATCACTGCTGGTTTTTTCTGGATAGCGCCTATTGCCAGGATTCCAACCTGAGGCTGCATGATAATAGGTGTGCCCATCACATTGCCAAACGTTCCGACATTCGAAATAGTGTATGTTCCACCGGCAAGGTCATCCGGCTTGAGCTTGTTTTCACGGGCACGTTTTGTAAGGTCGTTTACAGCCCTCACCAATCCACTAAGATTGTACTGATCTGCATTTTTGACAACTGGTACGATGAGATTTCCGGAAGGTAAGGCAACGGCCATGCCGATATTAATTTCTTTTTTCTTTATGATGCGATCGCCGTCAACCTGTACATTGATCATTGGATAATCTTTGATCGCCATCATTACCGCCTCCATAAAAATAGGAGTGTACGTAAGTCCATCGCCTTCACGTTTTTGGAAGTCGTGCTTTACTTTACTTCTCCACGAAACAATAGTGGTAACGTCGGCTTCTACGAATGAAGTGACATGAGGGGCGATCCGTTTGGAGTCGACCATACGCTCGGCAATCATTTTGCGCATGCGGTCCATCTGAATAATTTCATCACCTGCATTGATAGAAGCGGGGACCAGCGGAGTGCCATTGCTTTTGACAGCTATTGATTGACCGACCTGACCCGGTTTGCGCTGCTGTACGTATTCGAGAATATCTTTTTTTGTTACTCTTCCTGCAGCACCACTTCCCGCGATAGTTTCCAATTCAGCCACAGCAATCTTTTCTTCTTTTGCAATATTTTTCACGAGAGGTGAATAGAAGCGTGCAGAAGATGAGTAATCCACAGCGTTAGAATGGTTTGAACCATTAGTAGCTGCCATAACAATAGGCTGGGATTTTATTTCTTTGGCTCCCGGTTTAGTTATGGCTGGCGCGGTAACTGGAGCTATTGCTTCTCCTACTTCAGTTGAAATGATTGCAATGGCCTTACCAACTTTCACAACTTCACCTTCCTTTGCAAGAATTTCAATCAATATACCTTCATGCGTTGACGGTACTTCTGTGTCCACTTTGTCAGTGGCCACTTCGAGTACAGATTCGTCTTGTGCGATCTTGTCCCCTGGCTTTTTGAGCCAGGTCAGTATCGTAGCTTCCATGATACTTTCGCCCATCTTGGGCATAATAAGTTCTACTCGTGCCATGTAATCGGTCTTTTGAATATGGTAAAGGTAAGGAGAATTAAGGTTAAAGCTGAAAGTCGAAAGCTGAAAGCTTGTTCGAAGTGAGGTTGGCGATTTTGATCTGAATTAAGATTGATCACATAAGAAAGATTGGATGGTAAACGATTTGCAAATGCAATTTTTGTATTGAGGAAACCTGCTTTTTCAGAATCTTTTAGGGTAGGATGGATAAAAGGATTGCGCTTTTACTTGCAAACTAAATTGTATTTCACTTATTTGCTTAACAAAATATAAGGATATGGGAAAAGAATACCTTGGCGAATTTGAGGAATTGATCTTAACGATGGTTGCGGCGTTGCAAGAGGATGCTTATGGAGCAGCCATCGCACTGGACATTGAAGAGAAATTAAAGCGCGAAGTGAATCTTAGTGCGGTGCATGTGACACTTTACCGGCTGGAAGATAAGGGCTACATAAAATCCGCGCTGGGTGGAGGTACGAAAGAAAGAGGCGGTAGGAGAAAAAGAATTTATACAATTACAAGTGCAGGTATGGCAATATTGAGGGGGATGAAAGAGGCGAGAATTGACTTGTGGAAGTTGGTGCCCCAACTCAAGATGTCTTGAGTAGGATTTTTTAGTAGGATTTTTAGGATTGAAGGATTTTTAGGATTAATGGGATTAGTGTCGGTTAGATTTTAGAAAGGAGCCACGAAAATGATGACAACAGAAAATAAGAGCAAGGATTTTTTCAGTGATCAGTTTGGGTTAAGGATTTGGTTTCGGTTGCTCAAGTGGGTTTGTCCTGACTACATATATGAAGAGATAGAGGGAGACTTACTTCAGAAGTTTCAGAGGGACCTAAAAATGTCAGGCGTTGTGGGGAGAGCGAAACGAAGATTGATCTGGAATACGATTCTTTTTTTTCGCCCTGGGATTATTTTCAGAAACACATTAAGAATGCCAGTGAACTTCTCTTTGTTTTCGAGAGAGATAAATTTTAAACATATAAATAATATTGTAGGCTGGTTTGTATTCGCCATTGCCTTTACGGTGTATTTTCTAACGGTCGAGGAAACTGCTAGCTATTGGGATTGCGGAGAGTTCATCGCCGCTTCCTATAAATTACAAGTCCCTCATCCCCCCGGTGCTCCACTCTTTCTTTTATTGGGACGCATTTTCTCTTTCTTCGCTTTTGGCGATGTGAAGAGTGTTGCTCACGCTATTAATATGATGAGTGTACTGGCAAGCGCATTCACTATTCTTTTTCTATTTTGGTCAATCGTGTTGGTTGGTGACAAACTTATCGGGGCATCCCGAACTACATCTTTAACGGAAGAAAAGACGTGGCTTCTTATGGGAAGTGGAGTAGTCGGCGCATTAGCATATGCTTTTTCTGATTCATTTTGGTTTTCGGCGGTGGAAGCAGAGGTGTACGCGATGTCATCTTTCTTTATAGCTTTCGTTATTTGGGCAGTATTAAAGTGGGAGCTAATTGGAGACACAAGTAAAGCAAACCGATGGTTGTTGCTCATTGCGTACATGGTAGGATTATCCATTGGAGTTCATTTGCTTAACCTTCTCACGATTCCCGCATTAGGTTTGATCTATTATTTTAAATCCTATAAGACCACAGCGTGGGGACTAATGGTTACGCTAGTTGGAAGTTTCGCTCTTGTTTTTTTTATCAACGATCTTATTGTTCTAGGCCTGCCAACGATCGCCGGTAATTTTGAAATCTTTTTTGTGAATACACTTGGTTTTTTCTTTGGGTCTGGTGCAATTGTCTTTTTATTATTAGTGATTGGTCTACTTGTTTACGGAGTTCATTTTACGCAAAAGAAGAATTACGCAACGGCTAATACGTTAATATTAGCCACCACCTTTGTCCTTATTGGTTACGGGTCCTACTCACTGATTGTTATCAGATCAAGCCAGGACACGCTCATCAATGAGAATGCTCCAAAAGATGTAATGAGTTTTGTTCGTTACCTGAGACGAGAACAATACGGAAGCTGGCCTTTGTTGTATGGTCCTTATTTTACGGCAAATCCGGTTGCCTATAAATACGGTGACGTAGTTTATGTTAAAGGGAAGAAAAAGTATGAAGCATCTGATAGAAAATTCGGGTACGCTTATGCACCCGGTGAGGAGACATTTTTGCCTCGTGCGTGGAACCCGGAGCATAAAGAGGAGTATGAAAATATTATGGGATTAAAGGCAGGTGAAAGGCCAACGTATGCCCAGAATATTTCTTATATGCTCCGGCACCAGATGGGAACGATGTATATGCGTTACTTCTTTTGGAATTTTGCCGGACGTGAAGGTGATGAGCAAGGGGCAGACTGGCTGACACCCTCAGAATGGTTTAAGAAAGTTCCGGCTGCTATTGCAAATAACAGAGGCAGGAATAATTTTTTCATGATTCCGCTTTTCCTGGGACTTATAGGAATGGCCTATCAGTGCTTTAAAGACAGAAGGAATTTTTCAGTGATTGCCGTGATGTTCCTTATGCTTGGAGCGGCGATTGTTTTCTATCTGAATTCTCCACCGACGGAACCACGTGAACGCGATTATATATATGTAGGCTCTTACTATGCTTTTACCTTTTGGATTGGGCTGGCGGTCCTGGCATTGGCGGACATTGTGAATCGGATTTATAAAAACAGAAAAATGGCTGCTATCGCAGTCTCGATAGTGGGACTGATAGCGCCTGCCGTTATGATAAGTGAAGGCT
>JANYDR010000542.1 GCA_025363495.1 Cyclobacteriaceae bacterium
CTCCAAATGGTTAGCGAAGATGGGTGCTGTAGGTTATGATACCCTTATTTTGATTAACACATTTGTAAATTTTATCCTGAATTTTTTCGGGAAGGGAAAAATATCATTGTCAAAGCGGGTGAAAGACAGCGTGAAGCAGGCGGTAAAATTCATTAATGACTTTGAGAAAACTGCCGCCGATATTGCCATCTCAAAAGGATATGATTATGTTGTTTGCGGTCATATCCATCATCCTGAAATGAAAAGGATTACTACAGACAAAGGTGAGGTTATGTACTTGAATTCCGGTGACTGGGTTGAAAACCTAACTGCATTGGAGTTTAACCGTGGAGCGTGGAAAATCTACTATTATGCAGATGATCTTTACGCCCAATCCATTAAAATCCCTAAACGGTTTAAGAACAATCTGGATAATGATGAGATTTTTAAAGACCTGGTGAACGAGTTCTTAAAGAAATGAAAAATTTAAAAATGAAGGAATGAAAAGTGTTGTCGAGGTTGGTGAAAATTGTCTGGACAACTCTAATTCCTTCATTTTTCATTTTTAATTCTTCATTACATATCTTCCTACATTAAAAGGACAAAATGAAGATACTCTACGCTATCCAAGGCACGGGAAATGGTCACCTGAGCCGTGCAGTCGATATTATCCCAGAACTTCAGAAGTATGGTCAGCTCGATCTTTTCGTAAGCGGAGCACAGGCTGAGATTACATTGCCCTATCCTGTAAAATATAAATCCAAAGGTCTGAGCTTCTATTTTGGGAAAAGCGGTGGTATTAATTTCTATAAAACATTTCAGCAAAATAGCTCCAAAGAAGTAGTTAAGGAGATTAATCAGTTTCCGGTTGAAAAGTATGATCTGATCGTTAATGATTTTGAACCCATCTCCGCGTGGGCTGCAAAAAAGAAGGAAATCAAAATCGTTGGGTTAAGCCATCAGTCTTCACTCTTATCGAAGAAAGCACCCAAGCCAAAAATAATGGATCCGTTTGGCGAGTGGTTGCTGAGAAATTATGCTCCGGTCGAAAATTATATTGGCTTTCATTTTGAGGAATACGATAAGAATATTTTTACCCCGGTTGTCCGTAAGTCAATAGCGGAAGCAAAGAAGAAGGACAAAGGACATTACACTGTTTATCTTCCGGCGTATGATGATAAGAAACTCGTGGAGTTGTTTTTAAAATTTCCTTCCGTGCAATGGCAGATTTTCTCAAAACACACCAAGCAGCCGTATCACGTTGGCAGAATTTCTGTGTATCCGGTAAGCGGAGATGATTTTGTTGAGAGCGTTGTCACAAGTACCGGAGTTCTATGTGGGGCTGGCTTTGAAACCCCTGCCGAAGTTCTGCACCTAAATAAGAAGTTGCTCGTGGTGCCAATGAAAAGCCAGTACGAACAGAAGTGCAATGCAGTAGCATTAAAAAAAATGGGAGTCCAGGTGCTAAAGAAAGTGAGGAAAAGAAGCTTAAAGAGGATCGAGAAATGGCTTGATAGCAATAAACGACTGGATATTAGCTATCCTGAAGTGGCGAGTAAGGCGGTTGAGAGGTTGATGAAGAAATACTCTTGATAATGAAGAATGAAGGAATGAAAAATGAAAGAATGAGACTGAGTTAATTAATTGGTTCGGTTTAATACATGAGAGAAAAAGAATAACTTGGTATTGTGAGTAGCTCGTATTACTGAAAAGCCCAAACAATTAAAGTTGCCGAAGCTTATTTTTCATTCCTCCATTTTTCATTCTTAATTTCTAATTGATAATCCCAGCGTAAACTCCCCGTAACAACCAAGCCTTACCTTTCAGGCGATGGGTAAGAATAGAATCCTTGTAGTTGATGATGATCGCGACATTCTGGATTTGCTTGAGTACAATCTCAAAAAGGAAGGATTCAAAGTCAGGACAGTGGATGTAAGCAGCCAGGCTGTAGATGTATGCATCCAATTTGGGCCGGACTTGATTATCCTGGATATAATAATGCCCGAGGTCAATGGCATCGAAGTTTGCAGACGCATAAGAGCAATCGACCGGTTCAGGGACACGTTCATTTTCTTTCTTTCCGCTAAATCCGAAAAGTA
Source organism: Cyclobacteriaceae bacterium (assembly GCA_025363495.1). Classification (GTDB taxonomy): domain Bacteria; phylum Bacteroidota; class Bacteroidia; order Cytophagales; family Cyclobacteriaceae; genus ELB16-189. The sequence continues at coordinate 2,079 of JANYDR010000542.1, forward strand.
TTATCAGAAGGCTGCGTTCGATACCGGCGGTAATGATTTTATTGATAAGATTATTGGTATACGCTCACTTAAGTCTAAGATCAAAGAGAGATTGAAATGAGATGGTGTTGATACTTTAATTAGTCCTACTTCTATGTTAATGAGGAAAGATAAGAGCTATGGTCACAAAGGACACGACGAACCACAAAGAACACAAAGAGTCAAAACCGGAATGGTAGCAACTATAAAACTTAAAGATATCAACTAAGAACCTTCGTCCTACCCTTTGTGCTCGCCGTGACCAAAAAAAATAATATGACAAGGCGGGATCAGGTATTGATAGTGAAAATGTAGATACGCGATAATAAAGATGTAAAGATCTATTTCACAAAAATTAAATATTGCCAGGGAGCCAATTTCAACGGCTTTGTTAATGATAGTTCGTATTGCTCTCCTGTAAAATAATCTTTAACGACACCTGCCGCAGCTCCATCAACAAGTTGAAGCTCCTGTGGCTTTCCTGAGAAATTTAAAACTCCGATGATGCTATTACTTCCTTTGATCCGCTGAAAAGCGTAAACGTTTGGATCATTGTTGTTTATTCTTGCAGGCATTCCACCATATTGACCAGCCCACAAGGCCCTGTTATCGGCATGTAGCGCTACAAGCTTTTTGTAAAATGGCTGGAGTTGCATTGGATCACTCCAGTCGATCGTATCTTTTGCAAAAAATTTCAACCTTTTATTCAGCCCCACTTCCTGACCACTATACAACATTGGAACACCGTAGGCTGTAAAAATAAATGTCGCGAATGTCTTAACTCCTTCACCGTAGCGTTCAAATTCTGTACCCTGCCATGAATTCTCATCATGGTTTGTAATCATGGTCATGCGAAAAGGTTTCTGGCCATACTCTTTCAAATCATCATCAATCCATTTGGCAATGTCATTGGCATTTGTTTTACCTTTCTTCACATCATCTGTCAGGTGAAGCAATGCCCAGGCATAGGTTGCATTAAATTGAAGATGCATACGGGCACCATCCCATTCAGCAAGCCAAAAGAGATTCTTTATAGGATCAATGGCTGCCCTGGCTTCTTCCCAGAAGTACATGGGAATTTCATGACCTGCATGGTCACAACGAAAACCATCAATGTCAAAGTTGGTGACCCAGTACTTCATATCTTCAATCATCGCTGCACGAACAGCGGGATGTGTATGATCAAGCAGAGCGATATCGTCCCAATCTGATTCATGGGAAATATTTCCTTTTTTATCATGGGCATAATATTCCGGATGACTTGTGATCCACGGGTGGTCCCATGCAGTATGATTCGGTACCCAATCGAGTATTAAATACATTCCTAACTCATGGGTCGTCTTAACCAGATTTTGGAAGTCTTCATCCGTTCCAAACTCAGGATTTACCTTCTTATAGTCACTGATAGAATAGTAGCTACCTAATGGTTCCTTTCTGTTCTTCACCCCGATAGGTTGGGCGGGCATTATCCATAATGTCTTTACACCAAGCTCTTTCAATCTTGGCAGGTCTTTAACAAATGCATTAATTGTTCCCTCCTTAGTGTGCTGCCGGATATTGACTTCATAAATAGTGCCATCTGCGATCTTTTCAGGGAAAGAGATGCTGACAGTTTGGGATGGCTTAGTTTCAATTGCTTCTTTTTTGGTGCATGAATAAAGTAGTACTGTAGCGAGCCCCAGAATGGTAAGAAGTTTTTTCATGTTAACTTGTTTAAAGTAAGCTGTAGAATTAAAGGTAAATAGAAAAAGCTTAAAGTTTAAAAGGTTAGGAATGAAAAATGAAAGAATGAAAAATGAAAGAATGAAGAATGAAGAATGAAGAATGATTTTGTTGTGTAACATCATCTGATTTCCCTGGCCGGAAGAGGCTGTAAAATAAACTGTGTCAAAGCAGGAAAACCACCAACTTTGACACAATATGAAACAAGAAGAACAATTCAATTTAGAAGAGATCAAGAAAAAGGCCTTGGAGCAATTCCGCTCAGGTAAATCGTTGTATGGTAAG
>JANYDR010000546.1 GCA_025363495.1 Cyclobacteriaceae bacterium
GTAAAATTTCGCCCGCTGTGCTTGACGCCATCTTACATTCAGATCTGCCCAAAGCAAAATTTCCTTCATTACTTGTCGGCAACGAATCTAAAGATGATGCTGCCGTCTACGATCTTGGAAATGGTACTTGCATTGTAAGCACCACTGATTTTTTCATGCCAATCGTAGATGATCCGTTTACATTCGGAGCGATTGCTTCTGTGAATGCCATCAGCGACGTGTACGCCATGGGTGGGAAACCTTTTATGGCAATCGCAATTCTTGGCTGGCCAATCAATACGCTTCCGGCCGAAGTAGCAAAAGAAGTATTGGAGGGTAGCAGGAAAATTTGTGCTGAAGCAGGCATTCCACTCGCGGGCGGCCATAGTATTGATTGTCCTGAGCCCGTTTTCGGATTGGCGGTCACGGGTCAATTATCGAAGGAACATCTCAAAAGAAATGACACGGCAAAGTCAGGTTCATCACTTTATCTCACTAAACCACTCGGTATAGGCATTGTAACAACTGCGCAAAAGAAGGGGATCGTGAGTGAAGAACATTTAAAGAAAGCGGTAGACACTATGCTGACATTAAATTCTATCGGAGCTGAATTTGGCCAACTCCCTTTTGTAAATGCGATGACGGACGTAACAGGTTTTGGTTTACTTGGCCATTTGTGTGAAATGTGTGAGGGAAGCAATCTTACTGCTGAGATAGAATTCAATAACGTACCGAAGTTCGATTTCCTGGATACGTACATTAACCAGAAATCAATGCCAGGTGGTACTCAGCGAAATTGGGATAGTTATGGCAGAAAGATTAGTCCGATAGAGAAAGACAGAATACGAATCATTCTTGCTGATCCTCAAACCAGTGGAGGCTTATTAGTTTCTGTCGATGAAGCAAGGGCAACTGAGTTTGAGCATTTTGCGAAAATGAGAGGTCATGAACTTAAATCGTTCGGACGACTGGTTCCAAAATCTGAGTACGTGGTTTACGTTAAGTAATACAAAAACAATTCTACTTTCTCCCTATGTTTTCCATGTTCCTATGTGGTTAAAAATGCGCCGGAAAAGAAAAAAATTGAACCACATAGGAACATAGTAAATATAGAGTACTAAGTTATTGCCACACAAATCATTTACAACGGTATTTATACAAAATAGCCAACGTGTTTGTATTCAATTTCTCATCTTTGGTTGATTCAACTATTCACCATGATTAGAATTAGAATTCTTTTACTGTTTGTTTTCTCTATCAATCTCGTTACCACGCTCCAAGCTCAGAAGATTGATTTCAAACAATTTAAAAACTTAAAGATCAGAAATGTTGGCCCCGCCAATATGAGCGGACGTATTACAGCGATTGATGTTCTTCAAAGCAACACAAATATTATGTACATAGGCGCTGCTTCGGGAGGTGTCTGGAAATCAGAGAACGGGGGCTCTGCATGGGTAAGTATTTTTGATGACAGTCCAACAGTGAATATTGGTGCGGTGACGATAGATCAACGGAATCCTTCTACGATATGGGTGGGCACAGGTGAGGGCAATCCAAGGAATTCGATCAATCTTGGGTTGGGAATGTTTAAAAGTACAGATGCAGGTAAAACATGGAAGCGTGCCGGTCTTGAGAACTCCAGGACTATTCATCGCATCATAGTTGATCCGACCAACTCTGACGTAGTTTTTGCTGGCGTTATGGGTGACCCGTTTACTCCCGGAAAAGAAAGAGGTCTTTATAAAACGATCGATGGTGGTAAGTCATGGTCCCTTATTTTATTCACCAACGATCAATCGGGTGTAGCAGATCTGGTGATGGATCCATTCAACCCCAATAAACTTTTTGCGACCTTGTTTGAGCATCATCGCACTCCTTACAGCTTTACATCAGGCGGACCAGGATCGGGTTTGTTCATGACGCTAGATGGCGGGAAGAATTGGAGAAAGTTAGGTGTTGAAAATGGTCTACCAGCCGGAGAACTCGGACGTATTGGAATTGCGATTGCTCGCAGCAATATAAACAGAGTTTATGCAAAAGTAGAAGCAACAAAGAATGCGCTTTACATAAGCAATGACGGTGGACTTCATTGGCAAATGATTAATGACAATCCCGCCTTTACGAACAACCGACCATTTTATTTTCAGGACCTTGCTGTCGACACCAAAGATGAAAACCGGCTTTATAATATTTATCAGCCCCTTACAGTGAGTGAAGACGGTGGGAAGAGTTTTATTTCCACACCAATGATTCCTGCCGATGAAACGAAAGGTATTCATGCCGATTTTCATGCATTTTGGATTGACCCCAATGACCCAACATTTTTTATCATTGGAGGTGATGGCGGTATTGGTATCACGCACGACAAAGGCAAGAGCTGGTACTTTGCTGAATCGATTCCAGTAGGACAATTTTATCACATCAACGTTGACAACGATCGCCCTTACAATGTTTATGGCGGATTACAAGATAATGGAAACTGGTCGGGACCTGGATATGTATGGAGACGGGGTGGTATCCGCACGTTGTACTGGCAATACCTGGTGGGTGGAGACGGATTTTACATTTCACCTGATTCAGCCAACTCGCGGTACGGTTATGGCACTTCGCAAAACGGGGAGCTCTACAGGTATGATAAGTTAACAGGTTATTATTTAAATATTCGTCCTCCCGCTCCTGATATAAAAACCCGGTTACGTTTCAATTGGAATGCAGGCTTTGCTCAGGACCCTACGAATAGTGCAACTGCTTATTACGGTAGTCAGTTCCTTCACAAAACTACCGACAAGGGCGTAACCTGGCAGATCATTTCTCCAGATCTCACAACAAATAATCCACAACATCAAAAACAAGACTATGGTGGTTTGACCATCGATGCATCTGGTGCGGAATTCTATAATTCGATTTTAAGTATTGCACCCAGCGCGATAGATAAAAAAGTTATTTGGATTGGAACAGATGATGGGAATGTACAGTTGACAAAAGATGGTGGAAAAACCTGGAGCAACCTTACGGCTAATCTGAGAGACTTGCCCAAGGAAAGCTGGATTGCTCAAATAAGAGCATCACGTTATCATGCCGGTGAAGCTTTTTTAGTTGCTAATAACTATCGCAAAGGTGATTACAGTCCTTACATCTATCGCACAAAGGATTTCGGTGTAACCTGGGAACGCATAATGGACGCGACAAAAGTAAATGGTTATGCGCTTACTGTAATTCAGGATCCCGTAGAGCCTAAGCTAATTTTTGCGGGAACTGAAAATGGCTTATGGATTAGTATCGATGATGGAAAAACATGGGAACAATTCCGAAATGGGTTCCCATCAGTTTCAACAATGGATCTGACTATTCAAGAGCGTGAATCAGCATTGATCGTCGGGACGTTTGGTCGCTCGATCTGGATCATGGATGATTTAATGACATTAAGAAAAGTAGCGCGGGAAGGATTGCGAAAAGAATTGATTGCTTATCCACTTACAGAGGCCGTTCAAATGAAAGGGCTTTTCATTAATCCTCCGGGAAATATCTGGACAGGCTTTCACACAACATTTGAAGGAGAGAATCGTCCGTTTAGAGTGGCGCTTATTCCATTTTATGTAAAATCTATTGCTGCTGGTGGCGAAAAGGAAAAGAAGATTCTAACAGGCAACGTCTACAATCCAGCGAAAGAATTGATTCGAACCCTAACACTGACAAAAATTGATACAGGATTGAATTACTTGTCATGGGGTCTTGACGAAACGGCGGCACGATTGTCAGGATCAGATGATGAACAAGAAGTTAAAAGCCTTCCGGTGCTGCCGGGGAAATACAAAATCACTCTTTCCTATAACGGTGAGAAAGACTCGACAGAAGTTACGGTTATACCTGATCCAAGGTATAACTATTCTCAGGAGGTGGAGGAGTCGATCCATGCGGCTCGTAAGCGACTGGACAAAACAATTGGAAAGCTTTCTATTGTACTTAATCAGATTAAGAGAAGCAATGAAGAAGTCGACAGCGTCCTGATTCAGTTGAAGGACATCAAAGGATCAAAAGCTGAAGAGTTACGAAAGACAGGGTTGGTAATGAAGGACTCTCTTAAAAATCTTCGCGAAAAAGCATTCGGTAAACGACCAGCAAAACAAGTTGGTGCCTGGAGTTCGTTTCAGGTGACAGCAGTTTCAAAAATCAGTGATGCTTCCGATGCATTACGAGGAAGAACATATAAGCCGTCTCGTCAGGATATTGAGTTGATCGAACAGGCGGAGAAATTAACGAGTGAATTTCTTAAAGAATCGGACATTTTTTTCTCCAGGCAATGGCCTGCAGTCCATAAAAAAATAGAAGCGGCCCATAAAACCTGGCTCCCTAAGAAATAAATGATGAATTAGTTTACTTAATGACCGTGTTATGCTTCTTCCGGGACAATAACCCACATCACAGCATAGGTTATTAAAACAGGAATAAGCGCAGTAACAAAGCAAATAATAACGACGCCTACTCTTACCAATGAAGAGTCCAGGCCAGTGAATTTTGCAAGGCCTCCACATACTCCGGAAATCATGCGATCGGTTTTTGATCTGGTTAATTTCTTTTCCATGTTAAGCGTCTTTTCTTTTTGTCGTTTCTATTTCAAAAACTAAGTCTGCTCCATATGCCATAGACGGAGTCTGATATCCGGCCTTGAAATTGCCACTAAGGATTTTTTCAGAGATGAGGACAGCAGTTTTAGCCGTAAGCAAGTAACCACTAATTGTTTCAAGTCTGCTCACGCATTCTTTCCCACTATCATCCCAGGTTTTGCCCCAGAGATAACTTCTGCCACCGTGGAGTTTCTCGTCGCTGGGTCCTGCGGGCTGTTTGTCAATCTTTTTTAACATGAACTTTTTTACCCACCGCATCCGCAGAAGCCAGTTAAGATAATTACTTCTTTTTGCGTTGCTGATCATGCTGGCAGTAGCGCCGGTGTATACTTCAATATTGGGAATGCCAGTGCTTCTCCATGCTGTAGAGATGTCCCCCCATGGGATGCACAATGTCAAAGTTTTGAATGAGCCGAAATCTATCTCCATTGATTTTGAACCCATCGGGATGGAAACAAGCTTTCCATTTTGGCGAATAAAGCAACCATCGCCCAAACCTTCCGTCATACTTTTTTTGGTGCCGCGTGACAGGCCTCCTTTTGACATGGTGAATGCCAATTGTAAATGAGTAGCTGAAGGCAGTCTGTTTTTTAAATGCAACGCGAGGCAATCTGAAGGCACCACATCAAAACCCACTCCCGGCATTATTGTGAGATTCTTTTCTTTGGCTTGCTGATCCAATAATGGAAGTGATTCAAAAACCTGGTATTCCCCTGTAATATCAGTGTAGTGTGTTCCGGTAGCAAGGCAAGCTTCACTCATCGCCTTTGCCGTATGACGAAAAGGTCCGCCACAATGAATGACAATGGCGGCAGGCTCCAGCAATTTTTTTAACCCGGCCAGATCATCACTTGCTACTACTTTATAAGGATAACCTGATTGTTCACTTTGCTTTTTAAGAGATTGCTCATTTCTTCCAGCAAGAACGACTTCTAGATTTTTACTCTTGCATTCATTGACAATAAGCTTACCGGTATAACCATAAGAACCGTACACAACAATCAGCGATGAATTTTTCACAGAAAATTAATTTTAGTTTTAGAACCTTTTCATCGGTATAGATCAACATAAGATGAGTACCATGTTTTCCTATGAGTTTGAATATTCAAATTATTTTGCCCTTTCGACCCCGGTCGCAAAATATTTTGTCTCACCTCTCCATGGAAACTGCGCAAACCTTTTCTTGAAATGCAGATTTACTCTTTCGCCGCTTAACGCAACTTCCTCCAGTGTTTTTATAATTTCTGTTTGATGCCCCTCTACGGAAAAATCAAAAGACTCTGCAATGGGACTTGCGCCCTTCAGTGCTCCGAAAGTGTCGAGATTTAATTTGCCCTCGTATGTTTTAAAAATGATTCCTTTTTCGCTGATGCGGAGGACTTTCCCTGCCATTACTCCACTTTCAAATGTGGCGAAGTAGAGGAAAGCGAATACAGCTATCCCGATAATAAGAGAGATGACAAGGATTCTTTTTATCATGCTAATGGTTTTTCGTTTTACTTTTTGACCGAAGTTCTCGTTTTCCATAGTTATTGCCCTTTAGAGACACCCAATTTAGCGTTTCTGAGCTTAACATAGAAGAACAAGGCCCCGCCAATTATCAGCAAAGAGATGAATTGTGAAGTCGATAGATAATTCTGGATAAGAAATCCACGGTCAATATCGCCCCTGAAAATTTCTATTATGCCTCTTCCCACGGCATACATGATGAGGTAAATCAGAAAAAGCTGTCCATCAAATTGTTTTTTATTCTTTAGAAAGAGTAAGACTAAGAGAATAAAGAAGATGAATCCAGCCTCGTATAATTGAGTTGGATGAAGCGGGGTGTTCAGCGGATCAGCCTGGCACACAGGACTGGTGAATATTACTCCGAAGATGCTATCAGTAGGTTTTCCGTAACAACATCCAGCCATGAAGCAACCAATGCGACCGCATGTATGAAGAATGCATGTTACAATTGCCATCACGTCAAGCATCGGCCATAGCGGGACTTTATTTTTTCTAAAAAACCACAGCATCAGTGGAATAACTGTCAGGAGCGATCCGTAAAAAACAAAACCACTTCCGGATAAAAGCTTTGATGGATTTGAAGTGTAGTAAGGAATGTCTTCAAAGATTATGAAAAGTTTTCCACCTACGACGGCTGAGATTACAATCAATAAAAAAAGCGAATTGGATTGATCGAATGTGAGGCCAAATTGTCTTTTGCCCTGAACGGCCATGTATATAAAGCCAGATATCGCACCGACCGCTATACAAAAACCGTAGGTGTAAATTGTAAAAGATCCGATTTCAAAGAGTATTGGATGCATTTGTTATCCTTGAATCGTTGATGGTTATCCGTGATTACTCTTACGGTTGTGGGGTGCTTTTCGGTTAACGATTAACAGATAACGTTTTATTAGACAGTCATGATCTCCGCCTCTTTCTTCTTCATCTGTATATCAATCTTGGCAATGAACTCATCAGTAAGTTTCTGCACGCTTTCTTCTGCATTCTTCAAATCATCTTCCGGGGCGCCCTTGATTTTCTTCAAGGCCTCATTCGTTTCTTTTCTAACGCTACGGATACTTACTTTCCCCAACTCACATTCTGAATGCACTTGCTTTACCAATTGCTTTCTTCTCTCCTCTGTAAGCATCGGTATGTTAATGATTACCTGTTGTCCGTCGTTCTGTGGTGTAAGGCCAAGATTGGCGGCCATGATAGATCTTTCAATTTCCTGAATGGAGCTTTTTTCCCATGGTTTGATAAACAAGGTGCGGGGATCAGGAGAAGTGATAGACGCAATCTGATTAAGCGGACTCATTGCTCCATAGTACGCAACCATAATCCCATCCAGCATAGAAGGGTTTGCTTTGCCAGCCCTGATCTTAGTGATCTCCTGACCAACGTGAACCACTGCCTTGTTCATTTGTTCACGTGCATCCTCCAGGTATAGTTCTATCTCTTCCATAATTTTTTATTTGAGGGTACTAATTGATTAACTGTGATTTATCACTTGACAGATCTTTGCCTACTGCATTTTGCTTACTGCCTACTGAAGTATCAACTAACTAATAAGAGTCCCCGCCTCTTCACCCATAACAACTTTCAACAAATTCCCGGCCTTATTCATATCAAACACAATAATGGGTAATTTATTTTCCATACAAAGCGTAAAGGCCGTCATATCCATGATGTTCAGGTTTTTTTCATAGGCCTCCTGAAAGCTGAGTTTCGTATAGCGGGTGGCATCCGGAAATTTTTCAGGATCTTTTGTATAAACGCCATCAACACGAGTTCCTTTCAACACAACGTTTGCCTGAATTTCTATTGCCCGCAGACTCGCGGTTGAGTCCGTGGTGAAATAGGGGTTTCCAATACCGGCTCCAAAAATAACAATCCTGCCTTTTTCGAGGTGGCGAATGGCCCTGCGACGGATAAAAGGCTCACATACTTGTTCCATCTTAATGCCTGACATCAGTCGTGTGTACAAGCCCTGACGTTCCAACGCACTTTGAAGAGCCATGGCATTGATGACGGTACCCAGCATGCCCATATAGTCACCCTGCACCCTGTCAATGCCGAGAGCTTCTGCCTGGCCGCCCCTGAAAATATTGCCGCCTCCAATCACGATAGCGAGCTCGATCCCTTGGTCTTTTATTAATTTAATCTCTTTGGAATACTGTTCGAGAACCTCGTGGTCAATACTGGTGGTCTTGGATTTGCCCATGAGCGATTCACCGCTGAGCTTTAGAACGAGGCGTTTGTATTTCATATTGAGTTTAGGGCACGTAGATTCCTCACAAATATGTTGAGATTTTTCTTATTGGAAAATAAAACAGGATGTTGGATGTTGGAAGTTTGAGGTCGCAGAATGATCTTGAGGCGTTCCTTGCGAGCGTCCAGCCTCCAACTTCCAGCCTCTAACCTCCTAAGTTCAACCAATCCTCATTATCTTTAAGCCTAATTAAAGTTCTATGGTAGAATCAATCACTTCCGGCCACGAGGCCATTCATCTGGAAGAAAAGTACGGTGCGCATAATTATCACCCATTGCCGGTTGTGCTGTGCAAAGGAGAAGGTGTTTTTCTTTGGGATGTTGAAGGGAAACGCTACTATGATTTTCTTTCTGCTTATAGTGCAGTAAACCAGGGACATTGTCATCCTCGGATTATTCGTGCCCTTACCGAGCAGGCGAAGGAACTTACACTTACCTCACGAGCATTTTATAATGACAAGCTTGGCCTTGCCGAAAAATATATTTGCGAAACATTCGGTTATCAGAAAGCACTATTTATGAACAGCGGTGCTGAAGCGAATGAATCCGCAATAAAGCTGGCCCGTAAGTGGGGTTATACTAAAAAAGGAATCCCTGAAAATCAGGCCGTCATTGTTGCAGTGAAACAGAATTTTCATGGCAGAACGACGACTATTATTTCTGCATCAACTGATTCATCTGCTAAAAATCACTTCGGACCTTTCATGCCCGGATTTGAAATAGTGAATTACGATGATGTAAAAGTGCTGGAAAAAGCATTAAGCAATCCTAATGTCTGTGCGTTGTGGATTGAGCCGATCCAGGGCGAAGCCGGTGTGTTTGTGCCTCATGATGGATATTTAAAATCCGCTGAAAAAATTTGCCGTGCGAACAATGTATTGCTCATGATGGATGAAATTCAAACAGGCATTGCGCGTACTGGTAAAATGCTGGCTTCCGATCATGAAGGTGTGCGTGCTGATCTTCTTATTCTTGGCAAAGCCCTGAGTGGAGGTGTAATGCCAATCTCCTGTGTGCTGGCCGATGATGAAGTTATGTTGGTGATTAAACCAGGGGAACATGGCTCTACATTTGGTGGCAACCCGCTGGCATCTGCTATTGTTATCGAAGCACTGGAGGTTGTGAAAGACGAACATCTTGCCGAAAATGCTACCAGGCTTGGAGAAATTTTTCGTGACCGGATGAATGCTCTTATGAAAAAGACAAGTCTCGTCAAGCTGGTGCGTGGTAAAGGTTTATTAAACGCAATTGTTATAAACGATACAGAAGAAAGTGAGACAGCGTGGAATTTATGTTTGTCCTTTGCAAAGAATGGATTACTGGCAAAGCCCACGCATGGGAATATTATTCGGTTGGCTCCGCCGTTGGTGATTACGGAGGAACAGATTCATGAGTGTTGTGATGTGATTGAAAGGTCGGTGCTGGCTTTTACGAAATAGTACTACTCTCAATGAATGGGAACTATTTTTTTAAGATGTGCGTCTTGAAATAAATCTATTCCATGAAAATCATAATCGTAGGTGCAACAGGTACAATAGGCAAGGTCGTATCTTCAGAGCTTGGCAAACGCCATGAAATTATCAAGGCAGCCTCCAAAAGCGGCGATGTAAAAGTTGACATAACCTCTTCATCTTCTATTAAGGACCTCTTCAAACATGTCGGCAAGTTCGATGCACTGATCTCAGCAACAGGCACGGCAGCATTCGGTCCATTTTATTCTCTAACAGAAGATGATTTTTACAAAGGAATTAAAAGTAAAATGATGGGTCAGATCAACCTCGTCATGATCGGAAAGGATTTTATCAATGATAATGGTTCGTTCACGTTAACTTCTGGCATACTTTGGAAAGATCCAATAAAGAATGGTGCGGGGCTTAGCTTCGTCAATGGAGCATTAAATTCATTTGGTATTTCCGCGGCCGTTGAATTGCAGAAGGGAATCCGCATTAATGTAGTCAGCCCCGGACTTGTTGAAGATTCCGCAGCAACATTGGGTGCTGCTTTCCCTGGTCAGATACCTGTTTCAATGCACCGTGTCGCTCAAGGCTACGTAAGGAGTGTTGAAGGTTTTAGCACCGGTCAGGTAATTGAGATTCTTTAAATAAAATCGCTGATTGCGAAGTCAAATACAGAGAAGTGTAAGGCACTTTGATACTTTTTCTACCTCATTATTCGAGGCTGTAAAATAAACTGTGTCAAAGCAGGAAAACCACCAACTTTGACACAATATGAAACAAGAAGAACAATTCAATTTAGAAGAGATCAAGAAAAAGGCCTTGGAGCAATTCCGCTCAGGTAAATCGTTGTATGGTAAG
>JANYDR010000547.1 GCA_025363495.1 Cyclobacteriaceae bacterium
GGAGTGGAGCACGGCAAAATTGTAATTAAACAAGTACAGAAGGGACGTTTGGTCCAAACGAATTTTAATCCATGGCAGCCTGAGCTCAGTGATGAACCGGTATGCTGGCGATATGAAAAGGCAGAGCGCCAACTGGCCATACTTCCGGATGCTACATTTGAAAATATCAGGAATATACTTGAGCAAACACATCAGGATTCACTTACAGCATATTCCAATATTTATGACTTGAAAAACAAAGTCATCACAACATATAACAGGCGCAATTTTAGAAAAGCCATCACAATACGTTTACCAGATATCTTCAGTAATGGAGATTGCATTGCCTCGCTCGACTCATTGGAAGTTAATGGTAACTACTGGCTTAGATGCCTTTCCAGACCCTCCGGCGCTGTTATTGTTCATGGGAAAGTAATTGATCAGTCCACTAAACTTGCTGTCCCATTTGTAAACATTGGGCTCTCTGAAAAGAATATTGGCACGTTGTCAGATCCGGATGGAAGTTTCGATCTGACTATTCCGGCTCAGTGGAGAGATGAACCAATTATTTTTTCCTCTATCGGATATTATCGAGAAAGCGTCTCGCCCACGACAATTTCATCTGGTGTCAACGCAATTTTGTTAAGGCCCAATAGCACACTACTGGAGTCGGTTATAATTAAAGGTAGTAGAAGTCATAAGATAGCACGACTTGGGTGGATGGGGGGTAAAGATGGAGTGCTTCCGCTCGACACTATCCAGGGAGGGGGAGCCGTGGCACTTCTAGTGGAATCACCCCGAAGCCCGGTCTATGTAGACAAGTTGCAGGTGAGGCTCATGTATAATTCAAAAGACACCTTGCAGTTTCGGTTTCATATCTATGCATATGATTCAATAAAACAGGTTCCGGGTGAAGAGCTTTTATCAAAGGAAATTATCTTGAGGGAAAATAAAAAATTTGGCTGGTTGCGATTTGATCTTGGACCGTTTGACATACGCATAGAAGATAAAAAATTCTTGATCGGTTTTGAGTGGATTGATAATAGCCAAACCCGTAAGAAGATGTTAACAGGCTTACGCGACTGGGAAAAATGGAAGAAAGAGCAATACGAAGCTCACAATGATAAAATTGAAAAAACTATTACCAGGACTAAGAACGGGGAAGAGTTGATCGGATATAAATATCATGGTAATATGATGAGCTGGTCAGGCTTCGAAGTGTTGCCGCCATTTACCGGGTTGATGGTGGAGACAGGAAAACGGGAAAAGACACGGAAACTGAAAACATTTGAAAGGAAGACAAGTTTTGGGGAGTGGAGTGAACTGAATTCGACTTTGAATGCAGTAGTTACTGTGGAGTATTAGTTATAGGAAGTCGCAATAATAGGATCTACTCTTCTCCGATCAGTTTTCCTTTCAACACATGCCCGCCTTTCCGTGCTACCGTCAATGGCTCCTGAAATATTTCACATTCAATCAGATTCATATCAGATGATTTACGTCCGCTAAATACATTTATGAGGACCTGAAAATCTTTATCGCCAAGAAGCTCATATCCTTTTTTTGAAATCTTAACACCCTTGAACCGCGCAACGCCAGGCTTACGCAACTGAATTTCAGGAGAGCCAAGATTTACTTCACCCATTTCATCGATCATTGGACTGGTGGTCGAATCCTTCGGATTACCGGACAAATATGCACGAACGATAATTGTCTCCTTTGTCGTGGCAATCTTTTTCTCAGCCTTTTGGGAGAGGCTTACTTCGAATTCGAATGAGGGGAGGATTATCGAGTCACCTTCCATTGCAAAACCTTCCGGAAGAAAAAGTTGTGTATCTTTATCAGACAGATTATCGGCACCCTCTGCTTCTTTGCTGTTTTTAGGAGAGCATGAAAATGAAAACATTATTATTATAAGAATTGAACCGACTGCTATTTTCATTTTAAATTGAGTTAACTGAATTGGTACAAAATTACCGTAAGCTTTTCAATCTTCAATGAATAGTAAGTGTGGAAAAAAATCGTCGCATATGAGGGCCTTTCTGTCTGCATACCTTTGTGGTGAAATTTTTAACCACCAAAGCGCGAACGAGCCTGCAAATTGAATGATTGACTTATATCAACTCTGGCATGCTATTTTCAGTGACAACTTGAATATCCTCCATTTAAAAAATCACCACTATGAAACCGGAACGCAAAAGGACAAATCAGCCTATTCATACCTCTGACGAGATTGAACAAAAGAAATTTCCCGGATATCCTCAATATGCAGCCAGCGAGGATATAATGAATCAGGGCAAACGCGTAGAAGCGGATCTTGAAAGTGCTAAGACAGTTCAGAATTCAAATATCACCGCGAAGCAAAACACTCTTTCAAAAGACTCTGATGAACCAGAGACAACCATTGATTCAGAGGAAGACGAAGAGAAGATTGAAAAAGATCAATTTGCTGTCACAGACGAAGACCTCGAAGCATTAGGTCCCGAAGATCTCAGTCTCGATATGGGAGCGGATGAAGAGTTGAAGCATCGTAAACGTCCGGTGGATTTTTCAGGAAAAGATCTTGACGTTCCTGGAAGCGAATTGGATGATGATGCTGAATCAACCGGTTCTGAAGATGAGGAAAATAACAGTTACAGTATTGGAGGAGACGATCATAACGATCTCGAGGAGAGTAAGGGGGAGTGAGGGGTCGTTGGTAAGATATAAATCAGCGGTGGGTAATCGGTGGCTGCGGTGTCCTCGAACTACTATAGTTCCGGTCGTGGCCTTGATAATTTTTTTAAAGAGAATATCAAAATTACCAGCGAGATGATCAAGTCATTTCCCGCATAAAATCTTTCAGTTACTGTCCATGATTTACCTGCAAAAAAGGATAACAAGTCAGCCGCAAGAAATATAATATAGGCATTGATAGGAGTTGTCTGAGGCCTTCTATAAGTTGTAATCATCTGTGGAATGCTGGCGATCACTCCAGCTACGCTGCTAGCTACTAATCCCGCAAGGTCACCTGCCGTAACCCAAATGATCAAACAAATAACAACCATTACAGCAGTCAGCGATTCAACCCATGTCCATACAACTCCTTTTTTTACAACTAATAAAATTGCGACGAGGGATGCGCCGATTGCGTTGGACGTCGGCAGCCAAAAATTACCTTTCTCAATAATGGAAGTAATCATTGCAATAGTATCGAGCATTCCCCAAAGAAGAAATGCCGCAAAACTTTGCTCCATGCCTCGTCTATATATTCCTGTAATAAGAAATATATAGCCAGTAACGCCAATTACTCCTGCCAGCTGTTGTAGTAAATCCAGCATCGATACTTATTTAGGCAGGTTTAATTTTTATTAATGACTTATCGGGGCACTAAATCTAGTCAAAATTCGACGCGGCTGACTAATCAAAACCTTATATTCGCGAACCCGAAATGAAAGTCACCTTTATTCTAGTCTGCGTTTTAGCGCTATGCCCATCTGCATTAGCTCAGAAAACACACGATGGCTTAGTCGAATTTACTTCTTCTGATACAGTACTTGAGAATGGATTCCGGTGGGCCAAGCGACAAGCATTGAAATATGTAAGGAGAAACAATGATCCTGTTGGCCCATGGTACGAAGCTGCGTTACCTGAACGCGAAGCATTTTGTATGCGGGATGTTGCTCACCAGTTGACAGGGGCTAACCTTCTCGGTTTAGAGGACATTAACAAAAACATACTTTCACATTTTGTAAAATCTATTTCCGCATCCCGAGACTGGTGCGGCTATTGGGAGATTGACAAGCTTGATCGTCCGGCGCCTGTCGATTACCGAAGTGATGATGACTTCTGGTACAACCTTCCCGGAAGTTTTGATATTATGAATGCCTGCCTCCGCCAGTATCAATGGACAGGTGACTCTACGTTCTTATTCAATGCAGCATTTCTGAATTTTTACAATCGTACGTGCAATGACTACGTCACCCAATGGGACAAAAATGGAGATGGGGTCATGGAAGGAAATTCTTTCGCCAAAAATCATGACAGAGGAATTGGTTCTTATGATGAATCCGCCAATGGAATTACGGGCAACGATCTTATCGCCGCTCAATCACTTGGATATACAAGCTATGTTTCCATATTGAAATTGCGGGGAAAGAATGAGGATACGAATTTCTATCTCAATGAAACTACCAAATTATATATTGGACTTAATAACAACTGGTGGGACACCGAAAAGCAGTCTTACTATCATTTTAAAACAAAACATGGATGGCTTCACAATGATCCCATGCAATTATTTTTGCTGCGCTGGAATTTTGTAGACCTCGAAAAACGAACGGCGGTGATTAAAAGTCTTTTCAGTCATGAAAATGATATGAACGTTGAGATGCGCTCTTATTTTGCACGTGAGATATTTCGTTACGGTGATTTAGCCGAAGCACGAAGGTTGCTTAAAAAATTAACCAGTCCAACATTGAAGAGGCGGGAATACCCGGAAGTATCTTTTGGTGCACTGGAAGCTTATGCCGACGGATTGATGGGAATTCAAGTAGACGCTCCGGGGAAGAGTGTGGCGACTTTATCCAGGCTAGCGGAGACAGATAAAGCGAATCTTAGCAGCATACCATTATTAGCAGGTACTATTTCTATCGAGCATGAAGGACTTCGTAAAAGCACCTTTACAAATAATACCAAAGAAACTCTTTATTGGAGAGCTTGCTTCTTTTCTGAGAAGGGCGCAGTGACTGTAAATGGCGAACCTCAAATTACCAATTTTGAATTGGATCTGACATTAAGGAAATTTCTTGTGAGTAAGATCAGGGTCTTGCCAGGGGAGAGAGTAATGGCCGAGATTAAATAGATTCTCAATACGAGTCGTGGAGAGGCTTTAGGAGGAATGCACTATCATAAGTTTGTGTCTTACTTTGTGTCTTGTGTCTTCGTGGTAAAAAAGTATTTGGCTTTTGTAGTTATGGCCACGAGGTCACGAAGGCTCTAAGAAGGCACGATTGGAGGCTGTAAAATAAACTGTGTCAAAGCAGGAAAACCACCAACTTTGACACAATATGAAACAAGAAGAACAATTCAATTTAGAAGAGATCAAGAAAAAGGCCTTGGAGCAATTCCGCTCAGGTAAATCGTTGTATGGTAAG
>JANYDR010000550.1 GCA_025363495.1 Cyclobacteriaceae bacterium
ATACCATTTAATAAAGTAAATGGCTTTGCCAATAACGAATCAGTTGTGTTGCTGGTCGGAGTTGTATTGAAGGGAGAGAAAGATGTTTTAAATATTGGCTATAGTTACGACTATACAGTTTCCAAGCTTGGTCCCGGTAGTGGAGGTGCACATGAATTCAGTTTGGTGTATTCCTGGCCGACGCGCAATCCCCGCAAGCCACCGAAGGATAAGTTGATTATACCTTGCCCTACTTTTTAAGTATAAATTATAAATTATGAATTATGAGTTGCCTGGTTTTGAATTCTTCATTCTTTAATTCGTCATTTTTTTAACCGCCGGAGCGTTTCGCGAAGGAGGTCATTCCTCTAAGCTTCCATCAATCTTACAAAGATCATCCATTCCTACATGCATCAATGCATCACCCGCGTTGACAACGGGATTGTTATTTAATCCAACCACATAACCGGAGACTTGTGATTTGATTTCTTCATTAAAATCTCCAAATGGATCCGTTATCATCCCCACCAGTTGATTTTTATGAATGAGTTCACCGGCAGCAATATGCGGATGAAAAATTCCGGCTGTCCGCGCTCGTATCCAGGATGAATTCCATATGAGTTTATTTTCCTCTTTGGGCTCAGGTGCTGAATCAATCATATTTAAATGCTTCATCAGGCGCAACGTGCCGTCGATGCCTTCCTGGATAGCGCGAAAATCCATTCGCAATGATTCACCACCTTCAAATACTATTATATTCTTTCCTTTTTTTGAAGCTGTTTGACGCAGAGAATGAGGTCTGAAGGGTGAGTCGATAGTAAATGGTGCATTGAAAGCATTCGCTAACTCAACATTTTTTGGCTCCTGCATCATACAACGAACCTGAGGATAATTGGTGCGCATAGCGCCGCCCGTATGAAAATCGACACCTATATCAATGAACGGAATAATATCATGCGTCATATGATAGGCCACCCTTGAAGCAAGGGAACCTGTCTTACTTCCAGGAAATGATCGGTTTACATCTTTGCCATCAGGCACTTCTCTGGAATAGTTGAGAAAGCCGTATACATTAATAATAGGCATACAAACAGTGGTACCCCGCAGAACCTTATGGTGACCTGCGTCAATAATTCTGCGCACAATCTCCATCCCATTGATTTCATCGCCGTGCATCCCCGCGGTGAGAGCCAGTACGGGTCCGTCTTCCAGTGAGCGATACACATATATAGGAGTATCAATTTGTGTCCGTGAAGGCAACCGGGCAATATTTATGTTAATTTCTTTGAATGTGCCTGGCTGAATGGTATGTCCGGCTATGGTGAGTTCGTTCATTAATAGTGTGTGTTGGTTAATCGTTGCTGGTTGTTCGTCTGTGCGAATAACGGACAACTAATAACTATCAACGATTTATTATTAAGCATTCACTTTGTCCTTCTGAATTTTCTTGCTCCCAGCATGGCTCTCCAAATAACGTATGATCTTTCCTGCTATATCAATCTTCGTGGCACCTTCAATGCCCTCGAGTCCGGGAGAGGAATTCACTTCAATAATCAAAGGACCTCGATTGGATGGCAACATATCAACACCAGCCACACCGAGCCCCATTTTTTTTGCGGCAATGATGGCTGCGTGCTTTTCGTGACGATTTAGCTTCACTATCGTTGCATAGCCGCCACGATGAAGATTGGATCGGAACTCACCATCCCGTGCCTGCCGGCGCATAGCACCAATGACTTCTCCATTGACAACAAAAGCACGGATATCAGCTCCGCCCGCTTCTTTAATAAATTCCTGAACGATGATACGTGCTTTCACACCATGAAAGGCTTCG
Source organism: Cyclobacteriaceae bacterium (assembly GCA_025363495.1). Lineage (GTDB taxonomy): Bacteria > Bacteroidota > Bacteroidia > Cytophagales > Cyclobacteriaceae > ELB16-189. Next base: position 1,814 of record JANYDR010000550.1, read on the forward strand.
ATCACCGATTGGGCTGCTTTCTTATTTTCTGCTAATACAACTCCAAGTCCCTGAGTACCCTCCAGTAACTTAATAACAACAGGCGCACCGCCCACGGCTTCTATGACACCTTCTGTATCCTTAGAATAATCCATAAAAATAGTTTTTGGTAAACCAAGGCCGGCTCTTGATAGGATCTGCATACTCCTTAGTTTATCGCGCGAACGTATAAGCGCTTGCGATTCCACTGCCGTAAAGACTTTCATCATTTCAAATTGTCTTACTACGGCAGCACCGTAAAATGTAACGGAGGCGCCAATCCTTGGGATAATGGCATCGAAGTAGTCAAGCTTGCGACCATTATACCAGACCATTGGATTTTTCTTTTCAATAAGGAGCATGCACTTCATGTGGTCGATGATCTCAACTTTATGCCCCCGTTGCTCTCCAGCCTCCTTAAGCCGTTTAGTAGAATATAGTTTTGCGTCGCGCGAAAGAATTGCAATATTCATCTGTTGATATTTTTTATGCAAGACAGGATGATTTATGTTTTTGAATCATTATTCCAATTATGATTGCTCTTGCGAAGGCTTTTCCTTTGTTATTTGTTTATGAATGAAAGATATATCTTTTTTAGTAACATCAATTATAAAACGATGTCGTAGAATTTTACGACCCAGCAGTACGGGGAATTTTAAATTGCCACGATTGCTTAGTGAAAATTCAGCCTTAATAATATGGTTGAGAATTTTGACTTTCGTTTTTATAACAAACCTGAGTTCAGCTTCTCCAAATGAATTTTTTATTTCCCGTTGTTCAAATTTCTTAAAGGTGTACTTAATGCCTGTAAATTCTGGATGCTCCTCATCCAGAAGAATAAATTCAAGATTCCCATCTGTTACTTCCGCTTTCAGGCAATGAAGACTGCTGGTGTAAGCGCCGGTATCAATTTTAGCTTGGATATCTTCTAATCCAAGACCAGGTAGGTCAATACGATCTGAGCGTCCAAGAATTTGCATATACTTCGTTAAAACTGTATTAAATGTACAAAGGAGGTGGGTTTTAAGGCCAATATTGAAGTTTTTGTGGAGGAAATACTGTAGATGGGTTTTTATTAATACGAATCATCAATTAATGAAAACTGTGTTTAAACGTTATTTTGCAATGAGGTTAGAGCAGAAATCAACTTCAACTTATAATTGGTCGCCCAATTTTTAACTGTGGTTCATTAAAATCACCATCTTTTCTATTACAAAAGGTTACGAATTCAATCGGTTGTTGATGTTTTCGTAACATTTTTTTAACAAAAATTTTCTTTTCCGGAGAGAATGAGGCAACTTAAGTCTTTAATCTAAACCAAAAAACTATGAAAAGACTATTACTAACGTACTTGGTACTGCTCTTCGCTTTTGTGGTTCAGGCCCAGGATCGGGTCGTGTCCGGAAAAGTGATTAGCAAGGATGATTTGTCTCCGATACCCGGAGCAAACGTGGTGCTGAAGGGCACTTCTAACGGAACGGTTACGAACGCGGACGGTACTTACCGACTAAATGTTCCTACAGCAGGTGGCATCCTTGTTTTCTCCTTCATAGGAATGCAGACAACTGAAGAGACTATTGGAGAAAGATCCGTGATTGATCTCGGATTGAGTTCTGATGTGCAACAGTTGAATGAAATTGTTGTGACTGCAATCGGCGAAAAAGTGGATCGCGATAAGTTTGCTTCGTCGGTGTCAAGTGTGCAAGGAGCGAAAGTTGCCAAATCTGGTGAAACTGGTATTCTTCAAGGTCTTGCCGGAAAAACTGCAGGTGTATTAATTACGCGAAACGGTGGTGACCCAGGAGCTGGAGCTTATATCCAGATTCGAGGTCAAAACACGATCAACGGTAATGCACAACCTTTATTTATAGTGGACGGTATTCCTGTAAACAATTCAAATGAGTATGGTCTTTCAGGTGCCGGTAACTCGATTGTAACTCAATCCCGTATCAACGACGTCAATCCAGAAGACATCGCATCTATGGAAGTATTGAAAGGTGCTTCTGCAGCTGCTCTTTGGGGAACACGGGCCGCTAATGGTGTAATCATCATTACGACTAAAAAAGGGAAAGATTCTAAGGGCAAGGTTAATATTTCATTTAAGTCAACACTTTCTCTTGATGAAGTAAACAAGATGCATGGTCTTCAAACTGTTTTTGGTAACGGAACAAACGGACATTATGCTCAGAACAACCGCGTTAGCTGGGGCGATATGATCTCAGATAGAAAAGGTGGTGCCGACGCACAAACCGGAACAGCCTACGCAACACTTTCTGATGGAACCAAGCGCTACGCTACCCCAGGAGGTACAGGAACCAGCTGGGATGGAACCAATAACACTGTGTATGCAGGTACAGCCAACGTTCACGGCGGCAAGAATGCGACAAATACTTATGACCACCAGAAAGATGTATTTCAGACCGGTCATTATGTGGATAACAACGTAACAATTAGCGGTGGTAATGCACGTACAAACTTCCTGATGAGCTATTCTAACCTCACTCAACAGGGTGTGATTAAGAACTTCAGTGACTATATGAGGAATTCTGCCCGAATAAACGTTTCCAGCCAATTTACAGATTGGTTTAGAGGTAGTGCATCCGCGTCTTATGTTGGTACTTCATCAACACGAGCTCAAACTGGAGATAACCTCGACGGACTAATGCTTGGGGGTCTTCGAACACCTCCGGATTTTGACAACAGCTACTATTCGGGAAGTTATACCGACGCTTCTGGTGCAGTTACACCGGCCAAGCAAATTGCCTACCGCGACCAGTTGGGCGCTGGTGATCACCCTGTGTATTCCAATCCACTGTGGAACATTAACAATAACAAGAATACCAGCAATGTTGACCGTTTTATAGGAAACTTTGAATTGGCTGCTGATCCTCTATCATGGTTAAATGTTACAAGCCGGATGGGCGTAGATTATTTTACTGACAAAAATAATGAGTTGTTCCCTAAGCGCTCAGCAAGCTTTCCCAATGGCTTTTACCAGGTTAATGCTACTACAGAGAAACAGGTAAACATGGACTTATTTGCCCGTGCTTCGAAGACGTTCAATAAGGATTTCAGTGGTACTTTTCTGGTAGGTGGTAATTATAATGATCGATTCAGGGAAACAGACCATAGTCAGGTCACTGGTTTTATCGTTCCTAATGCGCCTCCAAACTTAAACAACGGATTGAACTCTAACTTGCAGGCTTACACCTACAAAACGCATATTAGAACATACGCCTACTACGCGCAAGCGGATCTCCAGGCATATGACCAATTATTCCTGACATTGACCGGTCGTTCAGAAAGTGCTTCAACCTTTGCCAACAGTTTCTTTTTCCCCTCAGCGGCATTGGCGTGGCAGTTCACCAAACTACCTGCGCTGGCGGATAATTCTGTGCTAAGCTTTGGTAAACTTAGACTGACTGCTGGACAAGTTGGTATTCAGCCTCAGCCTTATCTTAATCAAACGACATTTGTTCCTAGTGTGTATTATGATGCGTATGCTTACGGACTACAAGCATCCAGCTCAGTTTACGGAACAGGTGGTTACGGTCAAAACTCTCTTGCTGGTAATCCTAACTTGAAACCAGAAAGAAAGACAGAATTTGAAATTGGAACCGATCTGCGTTTCTTAAATAACCGTCTTTCGTTTTCAGCTACAGTTTACTACAACCATACTGATGACGTAATTCTTAACCTTAACTTACCTGAAAGCACAGGATTTGATCAGCAAACTCGTAACGCTGCCCAGATTGAGAACAAAGGTCTCGAGATTGAAATGGGTTATGATGTTATCAAATCCGGAAACTTCAGCTGGAATATTACCGGCAACTGGTCAGCTAACCGTAATAAGGTTGTTTCCCTTGCCGGCTCGGCAGCTCAGTTAGTTCCTGGTGCAGGTACTTATGCAGGCCAGTCGTTGATCGCGGGCCAGCCTTTCGGTGTGTTTTATGGTCAGGTACTGCAACATGACGAAAATGGCAAGTATATACTCGATGCCAATGGCTTCCCTCAGGCAGGCACTCAGAGTGAGGTGTATGGTAACCCGAACCCGATGTGGAGAGCGGGTATAGGAACAACCTTGGCATGGAAGGGAATTTCTTTGTATGTATTATTTGACAAGGTTTACGGAAACGACTTCTGGAATGGTACAAGGGGAGCCCTCAACACCTTTGGTACATCGGAGCAAACGGGAAATGTTTCAATCGCGCCTTCAAATCTTAAGACAGCCGATGGCTTGACAATCCCGGCGGGAACACATTTCCGTGGTAACATCCAGGATTTTGGAGCTGGTCCAGTAGCGTTGACACAATCCTGGTACCAGGGTCTTGGAACATCGTTCGGCAGCGGAAATGTCAATCTTTTCAAGGAAGATGGCGGTTCAACCCGTCTGCGCGAGGTGACAATGAGCTATTCAATCAAGAGTGCTGGCTTTACTAAGGCCACCAAACTTTCTTCGATTGATTTTAGTCTCACCGGACGTAACCTGCTTCTTTGGACAAATTATACCGGTATAGACCCTGAAGGAAATATCACGGGTGCCTCTTTGGCACGCGGTTCTGACTGGTTTATCAGCCCGGCAACTCGTTCCGTTTTATTCACTGTTAAGATCACCTACTAACTATTAATGACGAGAATGATTATGAAAACATATATGATAAAAAAATCCGCGATGGCATTGATCGTAATAACGATTCTGTCATCGTGCACGGACTTGTTTAACAAGGGCGATATAAAAACCAATCCGAATAACCCAGTTCAGTCGCAAGTTGGGATCGATCAATTAACAACTGGCGCATTGCTGGGTTTGGCGACCCTCTATGAGGATACTGACAATAGAATTGCTTCTATCTGGGCTGGCCAACTAGCGGGTACCAGTCGTCAGCACTTAACCTTTCAGCAATATATCGTCAGCTCTGGAACGTTTGGATGGTTTAACTACTATAATACGGGGATTAACTTCCGGTATGTTCAACAGGCTGCTGCAACGTTGTCAAAAACCCAGTTGGGAGTTGCCCAGGTTGGTGAAGCGCTTTTGTTCGCAAAACTAGCTGGATTGTATGGCGATGTTCCCTATTCCGAAGCGTTTGACCTTGCCAATCATCCAGCTCCAAAATATGATGGTGAGCTCGCGGTATATGCTTCATTGATTACTTTGCTTGATCAAGCCTACACAAACCTTAAATCCAGCGGTGGTATTACTGGTGACTTTGTTTATGGAGGCAGTGCAACAAAATGGGCCGCGGCAGCGAAGACTATCCAGGCCAGATTGTATCTTCACCTGAAAAAATACCCTGAAGCCGCTGCGGCCGCTGCATTGGGTATTACAAGCAATGCAAATGATATGCTGATTCCACATGGCTCGGCTCAGCAAGTTGACTTGAATTTGAACAATGACTTCTTCGTCAACTCGCGACCTGGTGATACGGCATTTGACCCAGCTCTTGGTGCCTTTTTACCTGGTTTCATGTGCTCGGATATTAGTACCGGAACAATCGGTACACTGGGCGTGGCAAAACGTAATGCCAAAACTGATGAGACCAATATCTTCGAAGCGTTCTTTGGATATGAAAATGTTCAGTCCGGTGATGGCACCTGGGATCCTAATGTAACTAACGGAGTCTTCCAGGGAAATTCTTATGGAGTATTCACTAGCTATTATGAGAGCCAGTTAATTCTCGCAGAGGCAAGCCAGCGCCAGAATGCTGGGGCAGTGGATATAACTGCACTTACGGCGTTGAACAATGTTAGAGCTGGATTGGCTACAGGCACAATCTTTGGCACTACTTATGCCCTTGGCACTTCGCTCTACACGCCCTACACCGCAGCTGATTTTCTTCCTGGAGGAGCTGTAAATCCGTTGACAGGTCCAAATGCTAACATGACTCCTCAAGTTGCTATGCTGAGAGAAATCGCATCGCAGAAATACATCATTCTGCTCATGCAGTATGAGTCTTTCACGGAAGTGAGGAGATTGGCAGCACTTAGTCCAGCGATCAAGCTGGGTGTGCCTATCAACGCGGGCACGCAATATCCTGCTCGGTTTATTTATCCGCAAAACGAGATAAACACTAACCCAAATACTCCTAATCCTGCGCCAAGTCAATTTGTAAAACTTCCGGTTTTCCAATAGCAGATTTAGGTATTAAATAAAAAAATCCCTCCCGAAATCTGGATTTTGGATTAGATTCTCAAATAGCTGGTTAGAGTGCGAACAAATTAGTCCATTTTCATAGAGGTGGCATTCGCATTCGACCAACATACCCTCCTCTTTTATGGTTATGGTAATGATGTATGATTCTGTAGGGAATAAATAAGACCTATAGTCAAAAGCTACCAGAGGATAATTTTCGATTTGCGTGGTCCACAGATAGGAGTAGCTTCCATCAATATAATACTTCTTACTTAATCTACTTTCTTTTGAGGTTTGGCTAATTTGGTAATAGGAATGTTGTAGTAAAGTTTGGAACGAAGCGCGATCTGGAATGAGGTCAACTGTATTTAATTTTGATAGGTATAAGTCCGAATTTTGATACCAATGTTGACAGGCAGCAATAATATGTTTACACGATGAATCAGGAAATTGTATATGTCCATTGCAGTCACAAT
>JANYDR010000571.1 GCA_025363495.1 Cyclobacteriaceae bacterium
CCAAGTATAATTCAGACGCGATTTCTACTTCCAAGGGCGACTTTGAAACAGGAGATCTCATTGTGCTGGTAAACGAGGGCAGCGCTTCTGCTTCTGAAATTGTTGCCGGTGCTTTGCAAGACAATGACCGTGCACTAGTAGTGGGGAGAAGATCTTTCGGAAAAGGTTTAGTGCAATCACCATTTGATTTAAGTGATGGCTCTGAATTGAGACTCACCATCTCGCGTTATTATACTCCAAGCGGCAGGTCCATCCAAAAACCATACCTCGATATGGAAGCCTATTCAAAAGATATGCTGAAACGTTACAAGCATGGTGAATTCTTCATTGCCGATAGTATTAAGTTTAATGATTCACTGAAATACCTCACGCTTAACGGACGCACTGTTTATGGGGGGGGTGGAATCATGCCAGATTATTTTGTGCCATTGGATACAACTCATAACAGTCATTATCTCAATGAACTTTATGTTTCCAATTCGATTCAAGAATACACTTTCAATTATGCAGATAAGCATAAGGAAGATCTCACGAAGATGGGATACGAACATTATTTTCAAAAATTCGAAATCACCGAAGAGATGCTAAGTAAATTGGTAAAAGTCGGTGAGGGGAATAAGGTGAAGGCTGACTATAAAGACCTTGCAAAGCACAAAAAAATATTCCAGGTCAATGTAAAGGCGCAGATTGCGCGAAAGATTTGGGGTAACGACGGGTTCTATCCTATCTACAATGAGGATAACGAGGTTCTTCAGCAAGCAATTAAACTCTTTGATAGGATACCAGATCTCAGTAGAACTAAGATGTAGGCAGTAGAAACATCACTAATTTGAAATTCGAAACTTGAAATTGGATTCGACATTTCAAATATCGAATAAGAAACGTCGAATATCGAAATGATCCCTGGTAATTAATCCTGTTTATCACCGCCTTGTCAAATACACCTGGAATTTCCCATTGTCCTTTTTGTGAAAGTATAATGTCTTTCCGTCTGCCGATATGGAAGGCCCTTCAATAAATCCATCCAGTGCTGCAATTCTGACTGGGTTTCCAAAAACACCATCTGCTTTTGTGCGTGTAGCCACAAAAATCTGAGGAGTGGATGAAGAAGTAATTGGAGTTGCCAGGCGAGTAAAAAATAATTCAAGTCCATCGACAGAAATACTTGCAGCATATTCAAGCTGACTTGAGTTGATATTTTTTAGAATATCGGCACTGTTGCTCAATCGTTGAAAAGCTGACCCTGACTTCTCAGCGATTACCAAATCCGCGGTTGTCGTATTTCCTGAAGCATCGAACGTCCCATCAACAAAGTATAGAAAGTCACCAGAGTTGTCGACTTCAACATCAAAATTCACTATCCCCGATTGATTTTTTGAAATGCCGTTGACGAGTTCAACATTAGAGGCTGTACCCGATGAGAATTGAGCCCGATAAATGGTGGCTAATGTGCTTTGATAACTTCTGGTTGAAACAAAAAATAAATTTCCAAACTTATCCATTGTTGGCGTCCCTTCAAGATCGGGAGTGTTTACACCGTCTATCTCTCCTTTATAGTCAAACTCGGTATCTGAGATTCTCTTAGCGTAATGAAGATTTGTGTTTTCAGGTAATGAGTTGAGATTATTGAAAAGTAAGTAAGCTCCATCACGTGAAATAAATGGTTCCATGATATTTCCTGAATAGCCATTGATATTGACTTTCACAGGAGCACCAAAGACAGCAGGATCGGCCGATTTATTAGTACAACCCATTAGCCACAAGCAAATCAATAAAACAGAATTCCAGGTTTTCAAATAAAATATAATTTGTTTTACGTGAGACACCAGCTATGCACTTAACGTTGCAGAATCGTTAACATCTTATTATTCCGTTTTTCGTAGCTTCACAGTGCTAAAACAGACACTAATTTACACTGATTATGTATTATCACCGTCTTGGAAAAATACCACCTAAACGTCATACCCAGTTTTGTCAGCCTGATGGAAGTTTATATAAAGAAGAAGTAGTGAGCTCTGAAGGGTTTTCCGGAATCTACTCCATACTATATCATATCAATCCTCCGACACGAATAAAGGAATTAAAAGAACCGGTTAAATACGGTCCTAAAAAACTGGAAGATTATGGCTTGCGTCAAACACATTTAAATACGTCAAAAGTTGGAATAACGGGTGATGATTACCTGGATGCACGCAAAGTTCTTTTAATGAACAGTGATTGCTCACTTGCCATTTGTTCTCCAAAGAAACGAACGATGGACTATTTTTATAAAAATGCCGAAGGAGATGAAGTTTTGTTTATTCACGATGGCAGCGGGCATCTTATCTCACAATTTGGCAAGCTAGAATTCAAACAAGGAGACTATGTAGTCATTCCCCGTACTGTGATTTATAAATTGGAGTTCAATGAAGGTCCATTAAGACTCCTGATAATAGAATCAGTTTCTCCGGTAGAAACCGTAAAGCGTTATCGCAATCAACTGGGGCAATTATTGGAGCACTCGCCTTATTGCGAAAGAGATATTCGTCCTCCCGTTGAAATGGCTCCTGATACAACGAAAGGAGAGTTTTTGATGAAGATCAAGAAACAAGGGCACTTGCATCAATACGTTTACGATTACAGTCCGATTGACGTGGTTGGTTGGGACGGATTTTTATGGCCATATGCTTTTTCAGTTCATGAATTTGAACCCATCACTGGTCGCATACATCAGCCACCGCCGGTACACCAAACATTCCAGGGTAGAAATTTCGTGATCTGTTCATTTGTGCCAAGGTTGTTTGATTACCATCCTCTTTCTATTCCCGCACCCTATAATCACAGTAATATTGACAGTGATGAAGTTCTTTATTATGCTGAAGGAAACTTCATGAGTCGCCGGGGAATTGAACGAGGATCATTCACACTTCATCCCGGAGGATTACCGCATGGGCCACACCCAGGAACAGTGGAGAAAAGTATCGGGGCGAAAGAAACAAAGGAGTTGGCAGTGATGCTGGACACGTTTCATCCATTGTTTTTAACTACCGACGCTGTTGAGTTTGTGGATAAGAATTATCCTATGAGCTGGACGGATCATGCGGAGGGATTTAATGAGGTGAATACGCCGTAGAAACTGTTTCAAAGTTGATGTAGCAAGATTTGCGTTTTCATTGCGTGCTTAACTTTGCGAACTTTGCGTGAAACGCTGCTCACAAAAAACCATGCAAAAATTTTCTCTCCCAATCCAAGTCCGCTGGTCCGACATCGATCAAAATCGTCATCTGCGTCATTCCGTCTATTACGATTACGGGGCAACTGTTCGCATCTCCTGCTTCTCCGCGCACGGACTCACTAATTTAAAATTTGACGAATTGCATATCGGTCCGATTCTTTTTAGGGAGGAAGCTATATTCAAACGTGAGATCAAATTCGAAGATCGTGTTACAGTGGATATGGAGGTAACAAAAGCCACCCATGATTTTGCCAGGTGGAGCATCCGTCACCATTTTTATAAAGAAGAGAATGTGCTTGCAGCGATCGTGACAATGGATGGTGCCTGGATTGATATCACCAAACGGAAGCTTGCGTTGCCGGATTTAGAAGTGCAGAGGATATTTGATGATTTCCCTAAGTCTGAAGATTTTGCATGGACCGAGAAAATGATTCGATAATTCGGCGATGGGTTAATTCGGTAATGAGGCCATCAACGAATGATCGAATCAACGAATTAATAAATCATCCAAGAATCCACTTTTCAATTACAACCGGATAGTGTGCGTATTCCAATGCATGCACCTTCTCTGAGATCAATTCCGTGGAATCTGTCGGATCAACAGCAACGCTCGCCTGGAACAGGATCTTTCCATCATCAAACTGATCATTTACTTCATGGATGGTAATACCTGTTTCCAATTCATTAGCCGATTTAACCGCTTCATGCACTTTTTTTCCGTACATACCTTTCCCTCCGAATTTTGGAAGTAAGGAAGGATGAATATTGATTAT
>JANYDR010000574.1 GCA_025363495.1 Cyclobacteriaceae bacterium
CTACTCTTCCAGGATTCAATCATGGAAAACATTGATTCCTGCTTTTCTAATTTTGTTGCCATAATGGTTTGGTTTAACTTTTGACAACAAAATTATCTCAACCCAACAGCTCCGTAAAGACGTACTTCATCGAAGGCTTACATTACAGTTACTCTATTCGAAATCTCTTACCGTCTCTGATTATAGAATAAGTAAAAGAGAGTTGACTTTATTTATTCCCGTTTTAATTGAGCTAATAATTCAGCTATACATTATTTTTCAAAGTATCAGGCTTAACATTCAGACATACAACGTCGAAGGATTCCTAATTTTTCGGATTGCCGAACTAATTGCCGGAGGCGCGTCAATCATAATTTATGGTGCAGGCAGTCTAAGACTTATTCGAATTCATGAAACATGGATACTCGAAAATTTCTCGGACAAAAAAGACCTTACACTCTCCTGGCTTCATAAGCTCATCAACTACCTGAGGGTAGTGTGGGTCCTTTGGCTATTGTTCGAGCTGTTCTTCCTGCTTCTATGGCAGTTTGAAATTTATTATTTATTGATGTTCATCCTGCTTTACACGCTGTTGGGATTGATAACCTATAGCATTTACTGGATTGGCATCCAAAGCTTGATTAAATCTGCCTCTCTCATGGAATACCGGAATGATCCAACGCCATCAGAGGTTACGAATCCATATTCAAGATTAAGTAAAATTGAAATTGAGAAATACCTTGAAAGGTTAAGTATCCTGATGCGGGTAGAGAAACTCTATTTGCATGACAACCTGAGTCTGAGAATGCTCGCCCAACGACTTAATGCAGATCCCAATCTCCTTTCTTATTTGCTGAATAATTTCGTACAAAAATCTTTCTATGATTATATCAATGAATTAAGAATTGAAGAGGTAATAACCAAGCTGAATAGTCCTTTACACAAGCATCTTAAAATTGTTGAGATAGGTTACGAATCAGGATTTAATTCAAAGGCAACATTCAATCGGGTTTTCAAAAAAATTACTGGAAAATCTCCCACCGAGTTCAAAAAAAATCTTTCTTCTCAAAATCAATAAAAAGGGTCTCAACTGCCCGATTTAGTGATCTCATTCTATCTATTGAGTCCTGTATCATGTTAGTAAAGGCTTCATTTGTCGGAAAGACGCTAGAAATGAAATCTTCAATTATCCTCATCTTTTTCCTCCTCTCGCTCCCGGGAGTATGTCAGAACACTAACCCCAGGGCAAAATATTACGGTAAGTATTCAACCAAAGGACTGGTTGTGCAAATTGCCCAAATCGATAGCTCGCTTGTATTGATTGTGCCTGGCGCCCCGCCACAACTTCTCATCCATGTCGAGGGCAACAAGTTTAAAACAAACACTTTCGGAGACGAGAGTTTTACTTTCTCCGAAAAGAATGGAAAAGTCGAAGAAATGATAAGTCAACGAACGGGCGGGTCCTTGAAATTAAAAAAGATCTCAGATACTCCGGATAATTTGAACGACACCGATTCCTTATTGCCTTTAAGGAAAACGACAGATCACTTTAGTTTTTATTATAGCCATGTTGACTCAGGTGAAATTAATGCCCTTGCGGATAAACTTGAAAGTGACTATCTAAAAATAGTAAGTGATTTTAAAATAGAAAACTTACCCACTACAGTTGTAAGGATATACCCAGACCTTCAAAGCTTTCATAAGGGAATCAATTTCCCGAATGCTCCAAACAATTTACTTGCTACTGCATTCGGGAAAGATGATTTCAGAATGGCGTCGCCAAAAAGCGTTGGCGCTGATAGTTCTTTTCTATACAAAGGAATGGCGCATGAATTTACACACTGTGTTCATTTGAATATTGATTATTCTCCCAATAACCCACGTTGGCTATGGGAAGGGGTCGCCATGTATGAAGCGAACTGGTTTCTTGATCCGAAAGAAATAAGTGCAATCAGGCATAAGAAATTTCCTCACCTCGCTTCGCTCGATAACGGAATGGAATATACTCTTGGCTTCGTCATCATAGAAGCCATCAATGATATTTGGGGATTTGAGACTATTATTAAGTTGATAAAAAAGAAAGGAGATTCATTTGCGGTTTTACAAATCAGGGAGAAAGAGTTTGAGAAGAAGATTTTTGATCATATATATGGCAAATACATATTGAATTCACATTAATCCTACGTTGTCAAGTTATATTTCATTGTGTATAGTTGGTGTTTCCAGGCTGACCGGGAATTGGCGAAACATAGCCCATGGCTTCGGCCATAGATTTGCACTAGGCAATGGTTTCAACCATTTACCTGCTAATTTCGAAAACAAACCCTTGAAAGGGTTTCCCGAGCAATCATGACATTTAGCCCCACGACTGAAGTCGTGGGCTATGTTCTATTCTCGGTTAGCCTGCTTCCACCGATCTCAGAGATTTATTTTGATTGGCAGCTCATGGAGCCAAAGTCAAGGATTAATGACTTCGTCATGCTGCAGAATTCTACCACGGATGACACGCCCGCCTGAACGGAACGGGCAGGGATTTTCACGGATAAATACGATTGAATGCATTATTGCTCGTGCGTAAAATCCACAGATGCAGCAAGCTGCTGCCGTCGCTGAGAATCGTCGATGAGTTTAGCCGAAAATCATAGGAGCCTTCCAGATCAATCACGGTTCATCAGGCGCGGCGAAGCTGCATCCGTGGATTTTTATTACCGCAAAAGTGCATTTAATTCTTTCCGTGAAATTCCATCTAACATTTTTTTGCCACAGATGCACACAGATCATTGCCAGGAATTCATTTGCTGGTCAAGAAAAAACGCCACCTGTCTGTGAAAATCTGTGCAATCTGTGGCAAGCCTCCGCATGCGAAGCCAGCCAGTTAGCAACGTTGTTTTACGCCGAAGGCGTATTGGAATCCGTGGCAACGTTTTTTCTTTCGCTTACTATAGTTTTACTCAAGCAGGGTCTTAGAATCCCTGCGAAAGGCAAACATGCCAAGTAGGATTAATCCTACATTGTCAAGTTTATTTTTTTGGCCACAACGAGCACAAAGGCCTCACAAAGACCACGACGAAATATGATCGTGTAAATTCTTTGTGTCCTTTGTGGTCCGTCGTGTTCTTTGTGACCATGCCTCTATTTTTCCTCGAAAACAGCTCCCGGGATCTTCGAAAAAAGATCAATCAGTCTTAGCCTTTCAAAACCTAAACCCCATATTCACATACGGCAAGAACAATCCCTCCTCCGAACTTCCTACAACTCCTGAAACCACAATACTTTCTGCCGGTATGATATAAATACCTCCGCCAAAACCCCAGTGCCATACGTTGGAGTATTCTTTGTTTGCCCAGACTTTTCCTACGTCGTTATATCCAATCAAACCAACGGTGCCCGGGAAGAGATGTGATTTAAAATCAAACAGCTTTATTCTCACTTCAAAATTTTCGTACACAATAGAATTCCCGGCGTATCTGTTTTTGCGATATCCCAACAACCCGCCATCACCTCCCATATAGAAAAGTTGGAAGAATTGTGGATCACCAACACTGAAACCTGCTACGACACGGTTGGCAAACACCACTCGCGGATAACGTTGAAAGCTCAGGTACACGCTCATTTCAGTACGTACCTGACCGAATTTCTGGTCTTTATCATCAATCTGCTGCA
>JANYDR010000589.1 GCA_025363495.1 Cyclobacteriaceae bacterium
ACAAACAGCAAGCTTTCCATATTAAGCTTCCAGGCCCAGCGAGGATCTTTTTCGCCTGTTGCTGAGAGAAGAGCTGCAAGATGATATACCTGAGTTATGTTGTTTTTTTTCAGAATATCGAAAAGCCGATCGCGCTGCATGACATCAAACTTCTCGTAGCGACCTTCTTTTAAAATTCCGGAAGGGTCTTTTATGTCTGATGATATTACATTATCCTGGCCATAAATTTTCCAGAGCCCTTGAGTAAGCTCGCTACCGAGTTGACCTCCCGCCCCTATAAGTAAGATTGTGGTTTTCTTCATTCGATTCTGGGTGTGATACTAAAGTGAAAGGTATATAACGCTTTTAAGTTGTCTTTACACCTACACTTAAGCCCACCAACGCGAAAGTTATCAAAATTTCAGATTTAGCCTGGCTCCCGTTAGATTTGTCCCAAAATCCGTTTTCTAATAGCATTTTTTCTCTTTAATCTTTCAACCATGTATAAAACACTTCAACCAGTTTTGCAAAAGGAATTACAGTCTATTCGCGAAGCCGGACTTTATAAAAAGGAACGTATTATCACCACACCGCAAGGTGCTGATATTAAGACCGCAGATGGAAAAGAAGTAATTAATTTTTGCGCCAACAATTATCTCGGTCTTTCTTCTCATCCACGCGTTTTAGCTGCAGCAAAACATGCAATTGATACCCACGGTTTTGGTATGTCAAGCGTACGGTTCATTTGCGGCACGCAGGACATCCATAAAGAACTTGAGAAAAAGATTTCTGAATTTCTCAGCACAGAGGATACCATATTATATGCGGCGGCCTTTGATGCCAATGGAGGAGTGTTTGAACCGTTGCTGGGTGCTGAGGATGCCATTATATCGGATGAATTAAATCATGCTTCTATTATTGATGGCGTACGACTGTGCAAGGCAATGCGCTATCGCTACAAGCACAATGACATGGATGATCTTCAAAAGCAACTTGACGAGATAAAGAAGGCGGGTGCTAAACAAGTTATGATCGTAACAGATGGTGCTTTCTCCATGGATGGGACGATTGCGCAGCTTGATAAGATTTGTGACCTCGCTGATCGATATGAAGCACTGGTGATGACAGATGAATGTCATTCTACAGGATTTCTTGGTAAGACGGGAAGAGGAGTGCCTGAATATCGTGGCGTAACAGGGCGCGTGGATATTATTACAGGAACATTAGGTAAAGCACTCGGTGGCGCTTCCGGTGGATTTACATCTGGTAGAAAAGAAATTATTGAGTTGCTGCGCCAACGGTCACGACCGTATTTATTTTCCAACACACTGGCACCGTCTATTACAGGGGCATCAATAGAAGTATTCAATATGCTTGCAGAAGCTACGACACTTCGCGACAAGCTCGAAAGCAATACAAAATATTTCAGGACCGAAATGACGAAGGCCGGATTTAACATTAAACCGGGTGAGCATCCGATCGTGCCAATTATGTTATACGAAGCACCGTTAGCACAGGCATTTGCAGACCGGCTTTTGGAAAAAGGTATTTATGTTATCGGATTCTTTTTTCCGGTAGTGGCAAAGGGTCAGGCACGCATACGGGTTCAGTTATCCGCTGCGCATGAGCGTCACCATTTGGACAAAGCAATAAAGGCCTTTACTGAAGTAGGAAAGGAACTTGGGGTTTTGAAGTAAGGATTACTTTACCTTCTTCCGGAGACCATCAACCAGTTCGGGCTCTCCTGGAAATAATCCAAAGAGAGGCTCAAAGGTCTGGTCCGGCAGGAAATAAATACGGTCCTTCCTTCCCCTTAGCTTTAGCTTGCAGAGATTAAAGTAGGGTACCATTTTAATGTACTTTACTTCAGGCCATTCGTAGTGCTCGGACTTATTATTGTCCATTACAACAATACGCTTTTTGCCGATGGCCACGCGCTTCAGCTTGGCAGCAATCAGAAAATACAGTGCAACGAAAGTAAGGCCAATAGCAAAGAAGAGAAGAGAGGCCTTTCCGTTTTTTTCAGCATCCCCTTGTAAGAAGAGGAGCATTCCACATAACCACTGTAACAATCCGAACGCCAGAAAAAAATACTTAGCGAAGTAAAACTTCACAGGACTGGCTTCTTTCATTTTACATAAAAAATTGATTTTCAATGACTAAGGTAACGAAATTATTGACAATTTGTTGCTCAATGCTTTCAATTCCAGTTGACATAGATAATATCGGACCTATGGAATTAGTTAAATTTAAATTCAAATCGACGATGGTGGCTAAGAAGGTCTTGACTGTCTTTAGTATGTGCGGCATTACTAGTAATTAAATAGCAGGAAATTGCCAGATAGTAATCAGCATATTATCCCGGTAATTAGAATGGACGGCGAGGAGTATTTCCGACAGGTGTTCAATTCTCATTATAGTAATCTTTGCAAATATGCTTTCACCATCGTTCGGGATATGGATGAAGCCGAAGATATAGTGCAGTCAATGTTTTTAAAAATGCTTGAAAAAAACGAAAGCTTAAAAATGGTCAATGACGTTAAGGCATATCTATATAGGGCCGTGCACAATTACTGCATGAATAAAATTGATTATTTGGCAACGAGAAGGTTGTACCAGCAGGAACGGATTCTTGAAAACGCAAATAACGTTCAATACCCTGAAGTATTTCCAACGGAGCTCGAAGATAGTATTCGGGCCGCCATTGATAAACTGCCCGGTCAATGCCGCACTATCTTTATAATGAGTCGTTATCAAGAGATGAGATATTCTGAAATAGCGGCAAAACTTGGATTATCTGTGAATACGATTGAAAATCAAATAAGTAAAGCATTAAAGATTCTTCGTGCTGACTTGAGTGACATAATAAAAGAATATTAATTAGAATTGTTGTGGAAAATAAGGGTGAACCAATATTAGTCGACGATCAGTTAATCGCTCGGTATTTGTCAGGAGAGGCAAATCCTGATGAGGCGATTGCTATCCACCTATGGTTAGAAACCTCTGAGAATCGTCTTTATTTTGAAAAACTTGAAATTGCCTGGAATGCTTCGTTTCCTTCAAGAACCCCCCGTGATCCCAATATTGATGAGGCATGGTCTTCCATTCAGGGGAAGCTTAAATCTGACAAACAAATTCAAATTGAAAAATCATCTGACTTCTTTAAAAGCGGTTGGGCATGGAAAATTGCAGCCTCTGTATTAATAGCTTCTTTCATTTCATCGATGGTTTTTATTAAAACTAATACCTCCTCTCCATTAAGGCATCTTGCTATTGCGAACAAGGGACAAGTGGAAGAAGTCAAATTTTCGGATAGCTCAATAGTGATCCTTAACAAGGGTGCATCGATTTCTTATCCTGATATTTTTGATGAGACCTTCAGAATCATAGAAATGAATCAGGGTGAAGGATTTTTTAAAATAGCAGCTAATAAAGACAGGCCGTTTATAATTCATACCCCGATAGCAGACATAAAAGTAGTGGGAACCGAATTCAACGTGGCTTTAAGCCAGGACGAGCTTACTGTAAGTGTGGTACAAGGAAGAGTAATCGTACTTACCCCCAAAGATAGTAGCCAGCTTGATGTAGGGCATTCAGCGAAAGTCCGGTCAAATTTGCAAGGCATCGAGGTCGCTGAATTTGAAGAAGCTAATAATTGGGGGTATGCGACGCATAGTTTTGTATTTAAAGACGTGCCTTTAAAAGAGGTATTTAAGGATATTGAGAAGTCATATTCTTTTTTTGTGGACGTTAGAAATAGGGACATAGAAAATTGTAAATTAACTGCCACTTTTGTGGATGTCACAGCTGATAAAATAATATCGCTCATCGCTGAAACGTTAAATCTTAGGGTAACTAAAAATGATAACCATTTCACAATCGAAGGTAAAGGTTGCCCTTAGTCTTTTTTTTACTGTTACTGTATTCTCCACTTTTTTAGCTCAAGCCCAAACAAAACCCCTTCAGCGCCAGCAAAATATTACAGCTGATTACCACGATCTTACCATCGGGGAATTACTACAGAAGCTCTCAGAAACTACTCACCTCCATTTTATCTATAGTTCAAATTACCTCCACGCTCAAGGGTTAATTTCGTTGTCACTACATGAACAGTCAGTTGAGGAGGCGCTTGGTCTTCTTGGAAAAAAAGTAAATCTTAATTTTAAAAGACAAGGCGATTACATAATCGTAACTCCTGGCAATGCGCCGTCTTTGAAAATTCCAAATCATAAATTCATAGCCCGAAAGACTGATGTTATTGCGCCCGAAACATCAGGTAACTCAACGAATCATTTTTATAAAAACGCCTATCGAAGTGACCAGGTGGATGGTTCTGTATTTTTGAAGGATTATCGCCTGCATCAGATCAGAATAGATTCACTTGGTTTGAGAAAATACTTCACAACCAGTGTCGTTAGCGGAACCCAGCCGGGCAAATAAAGAAAATGGTTTGCTTCCCTTGGATTTTTTACGAACGAATATTCTGGGGGCGTTGAGATCCAGGGTGGTTTACCTGCGCTATTTGGGACAGTGAGTTCGGGATTCCTGAAAGATGGTACTTTAAGAAATAGCATAGGTTTTGGAAGTTCAATATCGATTGCCCCTAAATTGTCAATCAGTGCTAAATATTCTTACGCCGAAATTAAGGGTCGGCTGGAGTCTGGAGGTAGTGATTATAATTTTATTGCTAATCATCAGCAATTTAGAGTGTCATTTCAATATTCGTTATCAAAGCATATCCGTGTGTATGCCGGACCCACATTTAATTTTCTTGCTACTAATTACCGCTTACTTGAACCAACGAGACCCTCCGGGATGCTTTTTGCTCACACGCCGTTCATGGGGCAGTCGGGCAATTCACATGGGCAGCCTACCCAGTTTGCTGCAAATGCAGTTTACTCTCAGGATTATCGGAAAATGGAATCGTGGATTGGGTTCGAAGCAGGCCTGGCGTATTCAATAAAATTTTTCACACGCCCATAGTGGCATAGATCATTTCATCTGTCTTTTAATCAGGTCGGGCTTCTAAGGAACGGCCTTTAATTAAAAGGCAAAATGAATGCACGGATAAATCTGGGAGATTTTTTTGCGGGGACAGTTGCTCTTTTTTTTATTGGGCTAATAAGCATAGCCAGTCAATACAGCGAACAACAGTTCAGAGAGAATTATCGTCGTGAGTGTTCCGTTGAATGTTTCATATGGGAACTAAGAAATTTCTTAAAGTTGAGCGAAAAGCAGGAGTGGAAATTGAAAGAAATTGGCTATGCCTTCTATGACAGGGCTTCATATATAAAAGAAGCATATCGTGAAAATAATGGGGAGGCAAGTCGCGAATTAGATATTCTTATCTCCAGAAGGAATGCTCAGATCCTGGGTATCCTTAATGGGAACCAAAAAGAAAAGCTGGATAAGGAAGAATTCTTTTCTCTTGCAAGGAGATTGAACGTTACTGATCGTTGACGTCCAATTATAGAAGTTGATCAGGCCTTTACCTCATGAGGCTCTGCGGGCTCCGGCTCCACAGGCACTTCATCCCACTTCTTAGGCTCTTCATTGTGAAGATACTCCAGGATTTTTTGTTCCACTTGTCTCAGCTTAAGACTCTTTAAGTATTTACCATTACGAGCCAGAATAAGCCTACCCGTTTCTTCAGAAATTGTGAGAACAAGTGTATCGGTTGTTTCGCTCATACCGATAGCAGATCGGTGGCGTAGACCAAAGTGCGCAGGCAGGTGGTCATTTTCACTTACGGGTAACACACAACGGGCAGCTTTGATGCGGCCTTTGAAGATAATAACTGCTCCATCATGCAACGGACTGTTTTTATTGAAAATAGAAATCAATAGTCGCTTTGTCACTTCAGCATCAAGAGCGTCGCCTGTTTCGTTATAGAATTTTAATTCAGTATCTCTTGAAAATACAATCAACGCACCAGTGCGGGTAGCTTTTAATGTTTTTACGGCTTCAATAACCTGATGAACATCAAAGTCATCATGAAAGCGGTTGCGCCAGTGACCTAATGATTTAAAGAAGTCACGATCTGTGCTCCGTCCAATTACTAATAGAAATTTTCTAAGCTCCGGTTGGAATACAATTATCATTGCCAACACCCCCACCCCCATGAATTGCCCAAGAATAGTTGCAAGTAACTCCATCTGCGCAGCCCTTACTACCAGGTAAACTAAATAAAGGGAAAGAATGCCAAGGAAAATATTTACCGCCAAGCTCCCCCGGATCATTTTGTAGATCTGATACAGAAGAATAGCTACTAAGCCGATGTCCACAATGTCCACCCAACTTACTTCAAGGAATGCTATTTTAAATGCAAGTATCACATATCAAAGTTAATGTTTTTAAAAGAGTTTTCGTGTCTGAACATTGACGCAAGACGGGTGAAAATCAATGCATTTCCTTGCTGATTTTTACAGGAGTGATGCCTTTCAGGTGTTTGTCAAACCAACCTTTGTAGCGATCAAATCTGTCTTTCTGATAGCTTGGTGTGGTTATTCCGTGAAACTGTCCGGGGTAAATAACGAGTCCTGTAGGAATATCCTGCGACCGTAGTGCCTGATACATTTGCTCGCTTCCAATAGCCGGAACATTAAAATCCTTTTCACCCACCATAAAAAGAGTGGGGGTCTTGATCTTGTCAGCCTTTAAAAAAGGATATGATAACTTCAGGTACTTATCAAGATTTTTCCACGGCACTCCTAATTCACTTTCATATTGTAACACATACTGATCAGAGCCGTAAACTGACAATTGCAACGCGCTTCCAGCACCACTGGCGGCTGCCTTAAATCGTGTATCCGTAGCAATGCAATAATCGGTAAGCAAACCGCCATAACTCCAGCCGCCAATTCCCAATTTGTCCGGATCAGCAATTCCCTCTTTTACCAGTTCGTCCACGGCTCCGTGAATGTCCATGACTTCCTTATTGCCCCAGTCAGCATAAATGGATTTGCAATACGCAAGGCCTCGTCCACTGCTACCGCGATAATTAACTCCCACCACCGCGTATCCATTAGCCGCAAGCATCTGACGCGATAAATCGAAACCATACTCATCCTGGGCTACCGGACCACCGTGAATGAAAAATACTGTGGGAAGTTTCTGATTAGCCGAAGCGTCGGCCGGTTTGAATAATAAATTGGAGACCGTTGTGCCGTCTTTGCTTTTGGAGGTGAAGCCTTCAACAGACGCTAACAGTAATGGTGCAACGAACTCATCCTGATGTTTCGTTAATCTCCTCGGAGTTCCATTTTCCACTGCGTAGATTTCGGTAGGTAGTTGGGGCTCACTCATTAACGAAATAAAATTTCCCGTGGGAGTTTTATCGATTGAGTAAAAACTTCTGTTGCCTCCTGATACTTTAGTAAGTTGTCCGGTTGCACTATTAACCTGGGCGATGTAACGTTGTCTGTCATCGGTCACCAGAACAGAAATACTTTGACCATCCTTTGACCACACATGATTATGCACCGGACGATCCAGCGTTTTCGTCAACAAAGCAGGTTCACCACCATCTTTTGACACGACCGACAAGATAGATTGATCATACATTATATAGTTATCCTGAACGGAAGAACGGAGATACGCAATCTGTTTTCCATCCGGACTCCATTTGGGATCGCTGTCATAACCTTTCCACGTAGTAAGTTGTTTTGGTGTTGATCCTTTCTTTGCATCGATGATCCATATATCGGTGTTTTCGTTCTTGTCGGGATCGGCAGTGCGATTGCTTACAAAAGCAATCTGCGTTCCATCAGGGCTCCACACCGGAGATGTCTCGTTGAAATCGCCTCGCGTAAGAGTATCTAATTTTTTGGTAGTGATATCGAATAAATAAAGGTGAGAATAGCGTTTCATCCAATAACCCTGAACATCCTGCTTGAACTGGTATCGATCTATGACAATGGGTTTTGCTGTCTTTGTTTTTGAAGTATCAGGAGCATCCTGAAGTACCAATAATATTTTCTTTGAATCCGGCGACCACTTGTAATCAGCCAGATCATTTTTCAACTCTGTAAGTTTCTTCCCTTCGCCTCCGCGACGATCCATCAGCCATATCTGACTGTTTTTTCCCTGGCGCGATGACATAAATGATAAGTATTTTCCATCCGGGCTCCATCGGGGCGAAGATTCACCGTCCTGACTGTTTGTGAGTTGAATGGATTGTTGTCCATCCCAGCTGATCATCCATACGTCGCTGTTGCGTTTATCTTTCACGGAGTCAGTCGATGTCAACACATATGATATCCACGAGCCTTCCGGCGAAACCTGGGCATCGCTTATCGTTTGCAGGCGATAGACATCACCGGCACGAAGTTTACGCTTCGCCATTTGCGCATCTGAAAAGAACGGGATCAGAAACAGGAGGAGGAGTATTTTTTTCATGAATTGAGGGGATATAATTTTTTTACTAAGCGTATGCATTCTATTGCTTCGTTTACGTCGTGCACCCGTAAAATGGATGCTCCGTTTGATAATGCTATTGAGTTAAGTGCCGTTGTACCATTGAGTGCTTCTTTGGAATCGATCTCAAGAGTTTTCCATATCATCGATTTTCTTGAAAGACCAGCCAGTATTGGCACGCCTATTATTTTAAAATAGTCCAGGTGACGCAGGAGCTCAAAATTCTGTTCCATGGTTTTAGCAAAACCGAAACCCGGATCGATGATGATGTCGGTTATGCCTAACGTACGGAGTTGCTGGATTTTTTTTTGAAAATAAGACGTAATGTCCTTTATCAAATCGTCGTACTGTGTCAGCTTTGACATCGTCTGCGGTGTGCCGCGCTTGTGCATGAGAATATAAGGTACTTTTAAGGCTGCCACGGTTTCGAACATAGTGGGATCAAGTTCTCCACCTGAGATATCATTAATAATTGATGCACCAGCTTCGATCGACTTACGGGCGACTTCCGATCGAAATGTGTCGATGGATAAAATGGCCTGTGGAAATTTTTCTTTAATAAGTTTAATAGTGGGTACCACCCTGGCCAGTTCTTCTTCAGAAGGAATATCTGTCGCGCCGGGCCGCGAGGAATAACCTCCTACATCAATAAAATCAGCACCGTCGTCCAGCATCTTTTTTACATGGTCCAGAATAGAATCGCTGGCAGAAAATTTTCCACCATCGTAAAAGCTATCAGGGGTAATGTTAAGGATGCCCATTACCCTGGGTGTACTCAGGTCCATGAGTTTGCCCTGGATGTTCAATGTTTTGTTGGTATAAAATACGTTATTTTGCACCCGCTGTATGATTTCAAAAACTTCCACCCAATATAAAGAGGTAATCGCCACCTGCCAAGAATTGTTCGCTAAGAAGACCCGTGACTATGGCACGGCGTGGCGGGTATTGCGACTCCCAAGTATTACTGATCAGATCTATATCAAGGCTCAGCGGATACGATCCATCCAGGAAAAAGGTCAGCAAAAAGTAGAAGACAGTATCCGGGATGAATTTATTGCCATTGTTAATTATTGTGTCATGGCGCTGATTCAAATGAAACTGGATGATTCTTCGTCGCTGGAATTAACAGAAGAGCAAGTAGTTCCGTTGTATGAGGCAGCCGTTAAAGAAACCTATGAGCTTCTTGAAAATAAAAATCACGACTACGGTGAAGCCTGGAGGGAGATGCGCGTGAGCTCTATCACAGACATTATTCTTATGAAATTGTTAAGAGTGAAACAAATTGAGGACAATGGAGGTAAAACGCTTGTGAGTGAAGGGGTAAAGGCGAATTATCAGGATATGATAAATTATGCGGTGTTTTGTTTGATTAAGTTAAGTTGAAGTCGTCCGACGACTACCCACGAATCATGATTCAAAAAATTATAGACCAGTTTTCCCGTTTTTTTGTTGGCGGACTTTTCATTTTCTCGGGGTTGATCAAAATCAACGATCCCATCGGAACAGAGATTAAAATGGAAGAGTACTTCGAAGTCTTTGCGCAGGATTTTGGATCATTCTTCCATTACTTTATTCCCTGGTCGTTGGAAATCGGAATGTTAATGATTGTTCTGGAGATTGCATTGGGAGTTGCCATCCTGCTGTTTTATAGAATGCCGTTAACCACCTGGGTGCTTCTGGCTGTGATGGTCTTCTTTACGTTCCTCACCTTTTACTCTGCTTACTTCAATAAAGTGACCGATTGTGGTTGCTTCGGAGACGCCATCAAGCTTACGCCATGGGAATCATTCACGAAGGATGTCATATTGATGGTATTTGTACTTCATTTATTCTGGTACAGAAAGCGATATCAGGCAGTATTAAGAACCTGGGAAGGGCACAGTGTAATAATTGCGACTGCCTTGATTAGTTTTTTTGTCGGGATATATGCGATCAATCACCTTCCGTTCATTGACTTCCGCGCCTATCGGACAGGAAATAATATACCCCAGCAGATGCTGCCGGGTGAGGTTCCGATTATTGAATATGTGTTTGAGAAAAATGGAGAAGAAGTTCATTCGGAGAAGTTTTTATCGGCTGAAGAAGGTTATAAATACAAGACATCGAAAATTCTGAATGAGAGTGCGATCAAAGCTAAGATTACAGACTACTCGGTGAGTGGCCCTGAAGGTGAGGACCTGACACAAGCCACGTTTGAAGGACCTCGCTTGTTTATTGTGATGTATGATGTTAAAAAAGCATCGACGAAAAATATTGATTCAATCCGTCAATTGGCAAAGGACCTTGAAGGGAAGGTAAATATGCTGGTACTAACATCATCTTCTGCCGAATCGATGGAAACATTCCGCCACGAACATCAGCTGGCAGTGCCGTATGCTTTCTCGGATGCAACGGTATTGAAAACCATTATCCGTTCCAATCCGGGAATTGCTTTATGGAAAGATGGAACGGTGCTTGGTAACTGGCATTATAATGATACGCCATCAGCGGAAGAGATTTTGGGCTTGTTAAGATAAAAGCTTCTTACTTGAAATTGCTACAGGTATCTGTATTAATGATAATGCTTTAGATGAAAATAGCCTATCAGCTCGGTCATTCCCGGCGTATGCCCATTGACTTGCAAGTCTTCAGTGATTGGCGACTTCGTCGCATTGCTTTTACCGCAGAGGCGCAGAGGCGCAGAGGCACGCGAAGTTTAATTTATGTTTTTCATCTCTGCGGTCCTCTGCGTCTCAGCGCCTCTGCGGTAAATGACCCCAGCGAAGCTGCCCTTTTGAATCCATTGTTCCCCGTTAAGTTTTTTCAGCGAATACTATGAAAATTTTCTTACTGGGTCTTCCTGGTTCTGGAAAGACAACTCTTGGAAAGGAGCTGGCAAAAGCTCTTGGACTTCCATTTGTTGATCTTGACGCAGAGATTGAAAAAACTGAGGGAACTTCCATTCCCAAAATATTTGAGCAAAAGAAGGAAGACTATTTCCGGAGGATAGAATCGGCAGAACTTAAGAATTGGTGCAGTAAGGAGGCTGATTTTGTAATGTCTACCGGAGGAGGGGTTCCTGTTTATTTTGACAATATTGAAATCATTAATAAGAGTGGTAAAAGTATTTTTTTGGATGTGCCGGCCAGTGAAATAGCCAGGAGGATTGTAAACACAAAGCTTTCAGAAAGACCGCTCTTTGCAAAGGCTCATCCGGAAAGTATTAAGGACCACGTTGAATTCATGCGCTCACACAGACTTTCATTTTATAAGAAAGCCCATTATACCGTTTCGGGTAACTCGATTACAACTGATAAGTTATTAAATGTGATTAAAAAGGAAATCCCACAGTAACCAGGATAGAGGTAGATGTTTTACTCACCGTTACGGGAGTAGCTATGTCGTAAGGTTTGTACGGGTAGTTTGTCTGGCCTAACACACCAGCGATGTCAATGTAAAACTTGGTCGCGCGATAACCGACTCCTGCAGAATAAGAAGAAATAGTTTGGTTGGTGTTATTCTGTTGAGTGTTATAGGGGTCTGACATTAATCTATAACCTGCACGGACCCTATAGTCTTTCAAACGATATTCACCGCCGACACGAATGTTCAGACTTGATTTATACAAGCCTTTTATAATAGTATTGTCATCAGAGTAATCCACGCCCTGAGTGTTGGAGCTATAGCTGGAATGTGCGTAATTAATCCATTCAACATCCGCGCTGACAAAACCCTTCTTTTGCAAAAAGAAAGTAGCTCCGCCGCTCAATCGCCATGGAGTGCTTAAATTGTATTGGGAGTTCACGACACGCGTGTCAGAGTTCACATCGTTTAAGAAATAACCGGGGTAGTATTGAAAGTTCTTCCAGGTTGTACTCATGGCAGCATTGTAATTGTCATTTATCGAATAGCTGGTGGGTGTCGCGACCGAAAAACCGAATTGAACTTTATCGATTGGCCGATAAATACCTCCGATAGTAGCATTAATACCATTGCCCGTAAGGCTCAGCGATTCATTGAGCACCATTTTTGACATGGGTTGATTGGCATCGGGAAACTCCTCCGTGTAGGTTTTGCTCGATTTGTAATTCAGCGTAGTGAGCCCAATACCTGCTCCCACAAAGAATTTATCACTGAAGTTTACACCGTATGAGAAGCTCCATTGATTTTGAGCGCCGCTTGTTTTTACAGTCTCCGATTGAATTGGAATACCTGAGACGTCTGTAAAATAATCAGTGTTTGAACCACCTGGCCCCAGAATGGATTTTGGTCCAATCAAAAAATTCCGATAGGCTAATCCTGTAGGGGTGTCGTAGTTATAGGAATTACTTTCAAACTGAAGTGTATCTGCCCCTCTGGCATTATTTATAAAGGAATCAATGATTGAGTTATTGGTATTCCTTCCCGTATAAGAAAAGGTATTGTTAAAATCATTGATACGATTAAAGTTAACTGCAAAAGTCCCACCCCAAAAACCCTTATTCCCATCTTTGTTTGTGTGAAAGGCAATTCCAAAGTTGGGTATAATCAAATTACTTTGACTTGCAGAAGTTGTATTGCCAAGATAAGATGAAGAGCTTCCGGCAATTGTATAACCAGGTGTAATAGAAAAATCAGAGCGGTTATACATTCCCAGACCAGCAGGGTTATAATAAGCGGAACTCACATCTCCCCCCAGTGCAGTTTGCACCCCTCCCATCGCCTGTATACGCGCACTGCCTCCAGGTTGTATGCGGCTTATAAAAAGGGCCTCTTCTGCATAACTCTGAGCGAAAATTTCATTCACGCCAAGCAACACCAAGCCCATGATCGCAAAAACGATCTTACATTTCATACACAAGTTGTTTTGAAATTAGTTCCTACCGCGCGAGTGACCACCGCCACCACCGCCTGACATTCCACCACCGCCACCGCCGAATGAACTACGTGATCCACCGCCAAAGGAGGAGCCAGAACCAAAGGAAGAACGACTTCCTCCACCATCGCCCCAACTGCTGCCTCTGTTCATATTTCCACCGCTATTGGTATTACCCCAACCGGATGAATTGCTATTACCATTAGACCACGAACTTCTGGAAGGAGATGTTGCTGTACTATTTCTCCAACCACTATTGTAATAGTTATTACCTTGAGTAGACGTATTTGAGCGGCCTCCAAGAGACGTAGTACGTCCGTTAGATGGGGTTCCTGCTACTGATGATGAATTTCCACCGCGTGTAGTTGACACGTAATTATTGTTAACACTGCTTGAGCGTGAAGCACGTCTTCCATATACAGTATTGCTTTGGCCATCTGCACCACCGATGATCGCTATACCGGGATATCCGTAACCACCGTATCCGTAACCACCATATCCGTAGAGTGAACCCATACCCATACCATATCCGCCATACATTCCAAAAGGACTTCCAAACATGCTGCTGTAACCAAAGCTGCTATACATGCCCGATCCGAAACCATAACCCATACCCATACCATAACCCATTCCCATCATGGAATAAGGTGAATACATAAGGCTCATCGGTGAATACATGCTGGCATAAGGTGAATAACCATATCCATAAGGACTGCCAAAGCCGCCATAGCCCATTCCCATTCCGCTCATGCCATTATAGTAAGGGCTGTAGTAAGAACTATTGTAATTGTTGCCGTAGGATGAGTATGCACTGTTACCGCCGTTATAAAGATTGCTGTTTACATTCTTTGGTTGATAAGAAGAAAGAAAATAATTCTGATCACTATTCTGAACTACAGAAGTACCATTCTTTGCTTGCGCATTATATTCAGGATTTACTCCACGACCAGAATAGCTGTCAGAGGGATTAACGGGGTTTGAACGAACCGCATTAAGATCATCTTGCTGATATTTTTTTGCAACGATGACATCGGTATCATGATTCAACTTAGCCCGGTCTTTCGAATTGAAATACATGTCATCATTATCCTGTGCCACGGCAGCGGCTGACATCCCCATTGTCAGAAGCGCTATCAAGTATTTCGTTTTCATATTCGTTAAGATTTAGTTCTATACTTCCTTTAACGTAAAGTTAACAAGGTTGGTGCCGTTTAACAATGATTTTTGGTTACTCATTTCACCTGATTTTGGGGTACTTATTTCGCTGATTCAAGGATTGAAACGAGTAGGTAATTCACTCATTTCAAGTTAAAAACGCAAAATTCAGCCTTTCAGTATTGCCTGCCTTATATTTGAGGCCTCAAAATCGAAATAAACGATGTCAAAACAGATACCTACTCGTGCCGCAGATTACTCGCAATGGTACGTTGAACTGGTGAAGCGGGCCGAATTGGCCGAGAATTCAGATGTGCGGGGTTGCATGGTAATAAAGCCTTATGGTTATGCCATTTGGGAAAAAATGCAGCAAGGATTGGACAAAATGTTCAAAGACACAGGCCATGTCAATGCTTACTTTCCGCTTTTCGTACCCAAAAGCATGTTTGAGGCTGAAGAAAAAAATGCTGAGGGCTTTGCCAAAGAATGTGCCATTGTCACTC
>JANYDR010000598.1 GCA_025363495.1 Cyclobacteriaceae bacterium
GAGAAGCCAGAACTGGGTGGAGTAGATTCCTTTTGAATTGAGTGTCGCCAAGCTTAAATACTTAATATTTCATAAGGTGAATTCGAAAAGGTAGCAAGTCGCAGGATACAGGTTGCCAGGTGCAGTGTAGGGAAATTGTTCGAAACATGAAACCGTAACTTTCAAACATTGCTGGTAGAATGAATTGTTAAAACTTATTGATTCAACACTACTTCTGAATGGCGTTCTCCTGAGCTCCCAGTAAAAAAGCCTTAATGAAATCGTCAAGATCTCCGTCAAGCACATTTTGGGCATCAGTCCTTTCTACTCCTGTGCGTGCATCTTTTACAAGCTTATAAGGATGTAATACATAATTGCGGATCTGAGAACCAAATTCGATCTTCATTTTACCTGCTTCAATCTTGTCACGTGCTGCATTGCGCTTGTCCATCTCAACCTGATAGAGCTTGGACTTTAGCATCTGCATAGCTTTTTCACGGTTAGCATGCTGCGAACGCTCGACCTGGCACACAATTACGATTCCTGTTGGCTTATGGGTAAGCTGAACTTTCGTCTCGACTTTATTAACGTTCTGACCACCGGCACCTCCCGATCTGGAAGTTTGCATTTCAATATCAGCAGGAAGAATCTCAATGTTAATCGTATCATCCACTTCAGGATAAACAAAAACAGAAGCAAAAGATGTATGGCGGCGCGCGTTGGAATCAAATGGAGAAATCCGCACAAGACGATGCACCCCCGATTCGGATTTTAATTTTCCATAGGCAAAGGGACCTTCAATTTCAATGGTCGCAGACTTGATGCCGGCTACATCTCCTGCCTGATAATCTACTTCACGTACAGTGTATCCATTTTTTTCACCCCACATAATATACATGCGATGGAGCATATCTGCCCAATCCTGGCTTTCAGTACCACCAGCACCCGGATTGATTTCAATCATGGCGCTAAGCTGGTCCTCTTCCTTGCTGAGCATTTTCTTGAACTCAAGCTCTTCAATGGATTTTGCGGATTTCTTATACTCCACATTGACTTCTTCCTCCGAGACATCACCAGCCTGGTGAAACTCCGCGAGAACTTCCAAATCATCAAGTTGCTTGCTTACAGCATCATAGGCATCCGTCCACACTTTTTTGGCGCGGATATTTTTCAGGATTGTTTCGGCTTGCTTGGAATTATTCCAGAATTCGGCCTGCTGTGTAATACGTTCTTCGTCTTCGATTTCTACTCTCTTGCGATCGTAGTCAAAGATACCTCCTCAAGGCAGCCACTCGGGCCTTCAAATCTTTCAATTGTTCTGATGTCATAAAAAATAAGTTGCGTAAAGATACGAGAGAATCTGAGAAGATAGAAGAAATTGGAAATTCGAAAATTGAAACTGCACGAACTTAGAATCAGACCCGGAACAAGCACACAAAACCTAGAATTTTCCGATCGTCACTTTTCTCTTCCTATTTACTTTGAAATAATTGTTGTTAATAAACTGCAGAAGAATACCGGTACTCACAAAAGCAGAGGATATTATTAAGATACCCGAATGAATGGTATTGGATGGGTTAAGTGCTAAAAAGTCCGCAATCAAGAGAACAATACCTGTAACGATAAGTTTTTTTCCAGAACTCGCGATCTTAAAATTGTTATTGGAATGATACCGAAGGTCAATTTTTACTATTTGTTCCAGGTAGACAGTATCTGCCTCTCCGAATTTTATAAAATCAGAGTGGATACCTGTGATAATCGCAGACGTGAATGTATCATCACCTCTGAGCTTGAGCCGGATTCGCTCACCTTCTGAAAAACGACTAACGATAAAATTTCGTTTTATGAGAATGAGCTTCCGTTGTGCATAGACTGCCCGAGCACAAGTGATGATTAAAATGAAACACAACAGCTTCATCCAATTTGCTTTTAAGGTTCCTTAAGAACTGTAGATGAATGAAGACCTCAAAAAGTTTTGAAACGCCGAACTTAAGACCCAGAACCTTACTTATCGGGTTGCAAATAATATGGAGACTTATAATCAATTGCCCGAACGATTGTACCTGGTTTCAGGCGTTGGTAACGGGGTTTTATAAAGAGCAATGCTGCGCCTATTCCTCCGGCGATCAAACCGTTTCTATCAGCCTGGTCCCATCCTTTTCTGCCATAACCAAGAGCACCATTGAGCTGATCGATGGCAACATATCCGAATCCACCCAGGAATAATATGCGACCTAATTGTTTGGTAAGCCCCATTCTTTGTAAGCCCCTGATTTTCGCAATCTTCAGAAATGAAATAGTGTCTTCATTAGAAGTGATCATCGAGAAGTCACGCAATTCAATAATGAATCCATCTTTTTTCTTCCCGTTTTTTAATTTGAATTTGAAGTTATCACCCTCTGTAAACCTGGCTACAACATTTTCACGCTGCATAAAAATCAATTGCTTTTGCGCGATTGAGCTGACGCTAATTGCTATTAATAGAAAAAATATTCCAGTCGTCCCTTTACCCACAAGTGTTGAATGTGGTATAAAAATACACTTTGTTAATTAATGCTCTCTCCGTGATTGTCAGGATATTTTATTCGCTGCAAAACACAAGGCATAATAACCAAGTCTCACTTTGCGTCTTCGTGTCTTTGTGGCAAAAAAATTACAGAGAAACCAACTTAAAAAGAATACATCCACCCAAACGGATCAGGCTTCAATCCCCGCTTCATGCCGTCAAGTTCAGCAAGAGCTTTATTGGAAAACTTACGAGTTTCCACCGGTGGCAGGTAATGATTCTTACCCTCATAACCAATCAGTTCGATATGGGCAATCGTAGCAGCAGTGCCGGCACCAAATGCCTCTTTCACACGACCACTTTCCAATCCGTCAACCAGTTCTTTAACAGAAATTTTTCTCTCCTCCACTTTCATACCCCAGTGCCGCGCCAGGACTAGTACGCTCTCTCGCGTAATGCCACGCAAAATTGAATCACCTAGCATTGGGGTCACAAGAGTATCATCAAATACAAACATTACATTCATTGTACCTGATTCTTCTATGTATTTATGTTCGAGACCATCCGTCCAGATAAGCTGATGATAGCCTTGTGCCTGCGCAAGCCTGGCAGGATACAATGAAGTTCCATAGTTGCCCCCTGCTTTTACAAAACCCGTTCCACCTTCTACGGCCCGTGTGTAGTGTGTTTCAATTTTTACCTTCACCGGAGTGGAATAATAGGGACCCACAGGAGAATTGATAATCATAAAAGTAAAATCTGTTGAGGGGCGTATACCGATATATTCATCAGCTGAGAACATCAAGGGGCGGATGTAAAGAGAACTACCTTCGATCTTTGGTATCCAATCGCGGTCAATGTCTATTAGCGAGTGTATACCCTCCATAAAAATATCTT
>JANYDR010000633.1 GCA_025363495.1 Cyclobacteriaceae bacterium
ATCATCAGTTAAATCTCTATACATAAAAGAGGGGCTCACTTTTGCTATTTCTATCAAAAAACCGCTTCACATTAAGAATTTGAATAATTTACTATTCTCTATAACTTTCCCCGGACAACAGTGATTTTCAAATTTGAAAATGGAATGCAAGATTTAATTGTGTTGCCAGGGTAATTTTCGGATGTACTACCGATCACTGATTTCCGCTTACTCCGACTAAATCTTATACGTCATCACAAACCCCTTTCACCTTTTACCAACCTCCTGTCACTTCTGATTTCAGCAAGGAACCTTTTATCGATTCCTTTCCTTTTTACCACAGGGCTTTTCAAAAAGCGCTACCTTTCAATATTGAAGCCTGAAAGAGCCTGAAACATTCATCACTTCGAACATGAACACATCAACACTTGAACGCATTAACACCCTCGAAGAGCTCAAGCTCGTTCCTGAATTCAAATCCGTTCCGGAAGATCAACTTCTATGGCTCTCTGAAAAAGGGGTAATCCGAACCTTTAAAGATGGAGATAAGGTCTTTGCTAAAGGCGATGAGATCATGGGTTTTCAGATTGTATTCCGTGGAGGTGTGAATCTAAAGTACGTGCAGGCAGGAAGTCAACGGGACATGGGCACGTATGAGCCGCGTGAAATTCTCGGGAGGCTTCCATATTCGCGAATGAAGGCGGCGGCTGGCGAAGGGTTTGCTGTGGGAGAAACAATTCTTTTCTTTTTGCACAGGGATCTTTTTCCTGAGCTTGTAAGTCATTGTTACGAAATCACAGAAGTGCTTGTGCATAACATGACCGATCGCGTTCGTGATTTTACAAAACTGCAGCAGCAGAATGATAAGATGATGTCACTAGGAAAGCTTTCCGCAGGACTTGCACATGAATTAAATAATCCATCGGCTGCGATAGTCAGGAGTGCCCATGAGTTGAAAAGACTTTTATCAAATGTACCTGAGAATTTTAAAGCAGTAATTAATATTCGTGCATCAAACGAAGAAGTGGATAAGTTGAATAATCTTGTTTCAGGAAAAATTGATGCCTGCCAGATGAAACCCCTTTCATTAAAAGAAAAAACGGAGGTTGAAGATGAGATCACAGCCTGGCTGGGAGAAAACAACATTAACGATGCTTACGAACTGGTAGAGACGTTTGCTGACTTTGGAATAAGAAAAGGTGACCTGGAGGATGTAAAATCATGGACGCGATCTGAGGATATACCCACTGTACTTGGTTGGGTCAATCAAGTATTGAATACTGAGAAGCTGATAAGTGATATTGAAGAAGCCGCAAAAAGAATCAATACACTCGTCACCTCCGTGAAAGGCTATACGCACATGGATCAGGCCCCCGAAAAGCAGGTGGTGGATGTTCATCTTGGTATTCGCAATACACTGACGATGCTGAATCACAAGCTGAAGAGAAATAATATCAAATTGATTGAAAGCTTTCAAACTGATCTTCCTCAGGCAAAAATCTTTGTCAGTGAAATGAACCAGGTGTGGACCAACATCATCGATAATGCGATCGATGCGATGGAGGACCGTCCCAACAGTACACTGGAGATCAAAACCGAAAAAGACAGAGAGTTTATTATTGTACGAGTCATCGATAATGGGCCAGGGATTCCAAAAGACATTGTAGATAAAATATTTGATCCGTTCTTTACGACTAAAGCGGTGGGTAAGGGAACAGGGCTGGGCCTGGAGGTGGTGCAGCAAATTATAGCTCAACATAATGGGAAAGTAACAGTGAAATCAGAACCAGGCAGAACTGAATTTGAGATTTGTTTCCCTATTGGATAGAGAGATTTGCTAATCAAAGAATTACCAGATATGTATAGAAATTAAAAATAAAACAGGACTAAAGATTAAAGACGAAGGCAGGGCGCTCAAACTTTAATCTTTCATCTTTTATCTTCGTTGAAATGAATAAGCCAATAATATTAATCGTTGACGACGACCCTCAGGTACTCCGTGCTGTCACACGTGATGTGAGAAATCAATATGCGAAGGACTATAGAGTGATGAGTACATCCTCGGCCAACGAAGCACTTGATACTTTAAAAGATCTAAAAAATAAAAATGAAACTGTAGCCGTTTTCCTTTCTGATCAGCGAATGCCGGAAATGCTTGGCGTGGAGTTTTTAGGTAAGGCGAAAGAGTTTTTTCCCGAAGCAAAGCGAATTCTATTGACGGCATATTCTGACACGGAGGCTGCCATCCGTGCTATCAATGACGTGCAGCTCGATTATTATCTAATGAAACCTTGGGACCCTCCGGAAGAGAAATTATATCCTGCATTGAATGAACAACTGGAAGACTGGCAGAATCAATACACTCCCCTTTTTCAAGGCATTCGAATCGTTGGATATCAATGGTCACCACGATCGCACCAGGTTAAGGATTTCCTTTCCGGGAATTTAATTCCATACCAATGGCTTGATATAGAATCGAATGAAGCGGGCAAAGAGTTATTGACATTGAACAAGATCGAAAACAGCACATTGCCAGCGGTTTTTTTTGAGGACGGAACATTTCTGCTGAACCCGAATCTTCAGGAAGTTGGTGGAAGAACCGGGATGCGCTCAAAAGCATCAAAGACGATGTACGATGTCGCTATCATCGGTGCGGGTCCGTCAGGATTGGCGGGCGCAGTTTATGGTGCATCAGAAGGATTAAATACCACATTAATCGAAAAACGCGCGCCGGGCGGACAGGCAGGTACAAGCTCACGCATTGAGAATTATCTTGGTTTTCCCAATGGTTTGAGTGGCGCAGAGCTTTCAAGAAGAGCGATCACACAAGCGTCGCGGTTTGGTGCGGAACTATTGTCGCCGCAAGAGGTGGTAGACATTTCATTAAAAGACAATTACAAGATCATTACACTGGCCGACGGAAGTGTAATTAATACGAAGGCTGTCATTATCACAACCGGCGTTGACTATCGTGCCCTCGAAGCAACGGATGTGGAGAAATTTACTGGCGCCGGAATTTATTATGGAGCATCGACAACAGAAGCGCATGCTTGTCGCGGATGTGATGTTTATATTGTAGGTGGAGGTAACTCAGCCGGACAGTCGGCCATGTATCTTTCAAATTTTGCAGAAAACGTATTTATTGTTGTCCGCAAGAAAGACCTGTCATCAACGATGTCACAATACCTGATTGATCAGATCAAGGGCACACCCAATATTCAAGTGATGGGAGAAACGATCGTCGGTCAGGTGTTTGGAAACGAAAAGCTGGAAGAAATTTGTTTGGAGAACCTTGTTACAAAAGAACGCAAGCAGGTAAAAGCAGCGGCACTTTTTATTTTTATTGGAGCTAAACCTGTTACCGATTGGATAAAGCTTGAGATCATTAAAGATGAAAAAGGTTTTATAGAAACAGGTAGAGATCTTTTAAAATACGAAGCATTTAAGAAGTCCTGGAAACTTGAACGTGAACCTTATCTTTTGGAAACCTGTAGCCCTGGAATTTTTGCCGCGGGTGATGTACGGGCAGGAGCAATGAATCGCGTGGCGTCTGCCGTGGGGGAAGGAGCGATGGCTATTAAGTTTGTGCATGAGTATCTTGCAGAGAATTGAAGGAGATTTAAATCAGATTTTTTCCCACAGATTTACATAGATCATTAATGAAATCTCTTTAGTATTAAAGGGGAATAGGGATGATGCAGCTTTGCTGCTCAGCCTTGAAAATCCGTGGGAAACATTTTATTTTGCTTATTATTTTTTAAAAATCAGAAACATGGAAGATGAATTATGCCCCCACCTCACCAACTGGAAAGTTGTCATAAAAGAAAAAAAACATCAGTGCGATGAGTGTGTAAAGACTGGTGAGGAATGGGTACATCTTCGTACGTGTCAGACATGCGGAGCAACGTTGTGTTGCGATTCATCGCCTAATCAACACGCATCAAAGCATGCAAAAAAAGCAAAGCATCCTGTAGCAATTTCTTCAGAGCCTGGTGAAGCATGGGCCTGGTGTTATGTTGATGAACAGATGGTTGAGTATTAAATTAAGTCAAAAACGTTGATTGCAAATGTTTGGGGATTGTAATCCGTCCAATAACTTCAAAAAGTAATTCCATCCCGATCGCCAGTAACGCGGCAGGTATAGCGCCTTGTAAAATCATTTGAGTATTGTTCAGTGCTAGTCCTGTTACAATAAATTCCCCGAGACCACCCGCACCTATGAAAGCAGCGAGCGTCGCAGTTCCCACATTAATAACCGAAGCAGTGCGAATACCACTGAGTATAACAGGACTTGCCAATGGCAATTCTATCCATTTCAATTGCTGACTGCGTGACAATCCCATTCCTTCGGAGACTTTCTTCAACAGCGGATCAACAGATTGAAGGCCTGTGATTGTATTGCGAAGTATTGGTAATAACGCATAAAGAAACAATGCTACCAACGCTGGTACAATGCCAATGCCCAGTAATGGAATAGTAATCGCCAGCAGCGCAATGGATGGAATTGTTTGAAGAAGCCCCACGATATATAGAATAGGTTTCGCGAGTGAAGGATGCCAATAGACAAATACACCTAATGGCACTGCGAATAAAATTGCCATAATCAATGCGCTGAAGGTAAGTGCGAGATGTGTTTCTGTTTTTGAAAGGATTTCTGACCACAGAGATCCTGAATGACTTATCGTGTCAGGTGAAATTAATTTTTTGTTCTTTAAGAAGGTATTGGCCACTTCACTGAATGATTTTTTCTCAAACAACACTGATGCATTAAGATTTTGTACTTCTTCTTCACTTAACTGTCCTTCAAGTTTTTGCAGAACCATCTTAATATTATTATCAATTGTTGCAGAATATAATGAGACGGCTTCATACGAAGGAAAAAAATGAAGATCGTCTTTCAATACAATGAGGTTCTCTTTCGCAATTTCACCGTCCGTCGTATAAGCATCTGTTATTTCAATAGTGGAGTTACGCAATGCTTCATATGCTAATCCATGTTCCAGCCCTGTAGGATGCAATGAAAGTTCATAGGTTTTTGCAAGATTATCCCATCCATCCTGGCGTTTTAGAAATTCATAACTAATTCCGGTAGTGATATTGGGATGTTGACTCAAATCAGAAATATTGGAGATGCCTTTTTCGACAGCCCTGGTGCGAATCATCACCAGTCCATAGGAATTACTGAATCCCATTGAACCCGACATTTCTAAACTAAAAGATGAAGCGAGCTGTCGTTTAATTTCTTCATTCGAAATTTTTTCTTTTGATGATAGAATCTCTGAAGCGATGGTTCCGGTGTATTCA
>JANYDR010000643.1 GCA_025363495.1 Cyclobacteriaceae bacterium
CGTGCCGATTTGCCGGGGCAAAGATAGGGGAAAGTTCGGGTTGCGCTACTTCGGGGTAAAGTTTTAAGGCTTGTGAAAATATGTTTAAAAAACTTTCGCTATAAGTTCTTCAGCGTCGCTGAAGAAATACTTTGCCACGGATTTCACGGATTTTCACGGATTTTATATCGGAAGCTAATGCTGGAAATCAATAGACACGGATTGAGCAGCTTCGCTGCATCGGTGTCTATTGCAAATTGCTTTACACCGATAATCCTGTGAAATTCTGGATTTTTGTTTTCTGATTTTTAAGAAAGGCGATGTTCTTGCAGACCGCTACAACTTTATTCAGATTCAATCCATCATTAGTATAAATCGTGACGTAAGTGTTTGCCTTGCACTTGAAATCGTAGAGTTGCAGAAACGTTAAAATATAAATAGGTAGGGCGTTCGGTCACGGACATTATTGTTCGGAATCGTTTATATCAATTCTGTAGAAATGGATTTGAGATGCATTTAGAAAGGTTTTAGGTGGCATTATTCTTGTAAAATGATGTATTAGGTAACTCTTAATTTGTTGTAATCTGACCTCTAACTTTTGCTATGATTCAAAACTATCTTAGATCAGCCATCAGGAATTTTCTTCGTCACAAATCATTCACGTTATTAAATGTCATTGGACTATCTCTTGGCATTGCTGCAAGTCTGCTGATTCTGCAATATGTAAAATACGAACGTAGTTTTGATCGCTTCCATATAAACGCTGAGAACATCTACAGGATCCAGTATAATGTATATCAAGCTGGAAAATTAAGATTTGAGGCTGCTGCTGCTGTTCCGGCAGCCGGCCCTGCGTTAAAAAACAATTTTCCTGAAGTGCAACAGTTTACGCGGCTTTATCCCGTCAGTGGTGTTGTAAGCTATGAAAGTCCAGATCGCGGATTGATTTCATTCAGAGAAGAAAAAATGCAGATTACCGACCCGGCAGTATTTGAGGTTTTCGATTTCAAACTTACCAGAGGAAATCAACAGGAGGCGCTGGTCGGTCCTAATAAAGCAGTGATCACTGAAGAGGCAGCAAAAAAATATTTTGGAGATGCGGACCCTATAGGAAAAACAATAGCATGGGGATCTAATCGTAAATTTGAAATTACCGGGATCATGAAAGACATTCCGGCAAA
This sequence comes from Cyclobacteriaceae bacterium, assembly GCA_025363495.1. GTDB lineage: Bacteria > Bacteroidota > Bacteroidia > Cytophagales > Cyclobacteriaceae > ELB16-189. The sequence continues at coordinate 1,161 of JANYDR010000643.1, forward strand.
TTCACACATTAAGTTTAATATTTTATTCTCTTATCAAACCCTCGACAATGAAACCCGAAATGAATCAGAGACTTCGTGGGGATGGTATGATTTCAATACATACGTTTTATTACGACCCGGCACTGATATAAAAAGTTTACAGGAAAGATGGGATTCCTTTGTGGCAAAAAGCAGGGCTGACGACTGGACGAAATTTAATATACGTCAGGTTTTCATATTACAACCAATGCTTGACATTCATCTGAGGTCAAAACTCCTACAGGAATCACAGCCGGAAGAAGCAGGTGATGAGGATTCGGTGTATGCGCTAAGTATAATAGCATTGTTCATACTTGTCATTGCGTGGGTAAATTATATCAACCTCGCAACTGCTAAGTCTGTTGAACGCGCTAATGAAGTTGGAGTGCGTAAAGTAATGGGTGCCCAAAAGGAGCAACTTATCCGGCAGTTTCTTTCGGAATCCTTTCTCGTTAATCTATTCGCCGCCCTCGCTGCAGTTGCTATTGTCAGAACAACCTGGCCATCGTTCTCTAATTTATCAGGCAGAAATATTCCTATTGAATTCATGTTCCAAAAGGATTTTTGGTTGCTGGTTATAATTTTGTTTTTTATTGGCGCGGTGTTGTCGGGATTTTATCCTGCGATTGTACTTTCGTCTTTCAAGCCTATCGCTGTCTTAAAAGGTATGAGTATGAGCGCTTCTCAGGGAGGTGCATTGAGAAAGTCCCTCGTCATATTTCAATTTGTTGCCTCGGTAGTACTGATCAGTAGTTCTATCATCGTTTATCAGCAATTGGAATTCATGAAAAACCAAAATTTGGGAGTGAACATCAATAAAACTCTTGTCTTCCGTGGACCGGGAGTAATAGATTCCCTGTACACTCAAAAGCTGGAGAGCTTTAGAACAGAAGCCTTACGCATCCCTGGAGTGAAGAGTGTAACGGCATCGTCCAATGTCCCTGGAGATGAGATATTCTGGGCAGCCGGAATAAAAAGATTAGTCGGCGGTCCGGAGACTTCTATTTCTGGGTATGGAGTTGGTATTGATTACGATTACATCCCGTCGTTTGACCTGAAACTGATTGCAGGAAGGAATATTGATCGATTGCATCCAAATGATGAAAGAAGTGTGATTCTGAACAGGGCGATGATTGAGTCGCTCGAATTTAAGGATCCGGAATCCGCGCTCGGCGAAAAAGTCAGGCATGGCGGTGATACGCTAGAGATAGTCGGCATTCTTGAAAACTATCACCAGATGTCATTGAAGACTGCCGTTGCTCCTTTGGTCATTCGTTACAGACCGGCTTCTTCATTTCTTTCTTTTAAAATTGAATCGGCCGATACTCAGCAACTGGTAACTGCCATTGAAGGACCTTGGAAGACGTTTTTTCCAGGAAATCCAATTGATTACTTCTACCTGGACCAGTTTTTTAACCGTCAATATGAAAGCGATCAGCAGTTCGGAAGAGTATTTAGTCTATTTACAGCACTGGCTATTTTTATCGCTTGTCTTGGCTTATTCGGTCTTGCATCTTTCATGACAATTCAAAGGACGAAGGAGATTGGTATCAGGAAAGTATTGGGATCAAGCTCATCCAACATCGTTTTACTTTTGTCGAAGGGATTTATTCAACTTGTTTTAATTGCTAATCTTATTGCCTGGCCATTGGCATGGTGGGCAATGAATACGTGGCTTCAGTCATTCCCTTATAGAATTGATATCAATCCGTTGTTGTTTGTTTTTGCAGGAGGTGGCGTCGTTATTATTGCGTTCCTTTCTGTTGGGCTCCAGACACTGAAAGCTGCCAGGGTTAATCCGGCGAAGACATTGAAGTATGAATAGAATTCATTTAGGATATTAATTTTTTTAGTCGATGTTTCGGAATTACATCCTCATTGCGGTACGCAGTCTTAAGCGCCAGTTTTCTTATTCCTTAATCAATATTTTTGGACTCGCTATTGGTATTGCCTGTAGTATGGTAATGTTCCTTTTCGTTTATAGTGAATGGAGTTATGATCGTCATTTTATAAATGCTGATCGCATTTATAAGGTTGGGGTTTCGTTCTTTAATATGGGGAGTTTTGGTGTGGGCCCGGAAGTACTGGGAGAGTATCTTCCTAAGGAGTTTGAGGGCATAGAGGCATTTACAAGGGTCAAGAGTGTGAGCAATTTGGAATTGACCATTGGCGACAAGCAGTTCAATGAGGTTGCATATTATACTGATTCTTCTTTTTTCAGAATTTTTTCCTATGAATTTAAAGAAGGCAGTAAGCAAGACGCGTTAAGAGGTCCGGGTAAATTAGTTATGACAGAGAGCATGGCCAGAAAATATTTCCCGGAAGAAACTGCACTTGGAAAAACAATCGGGATTGGAAAAGATAAGAAGCCATTTGTTATAACGGCCATCGTAAAAGACGATAATAGGAGCTCTCAATTCAAGTCGTCCGTCTGGCTTTCAATTGATAATGAACTAAAGCACGATCCCTTGTGGACTTCGGCTGCCTTTTATAATTACATGTTGCTGAAAGAGAAAAGCAACCAACAAGATCTGGAATTGGCTCTTGATAGGATTTTGGAAAAAAATGTCTATCCGCAACCTTCCGGTGTTCCCGCAGGTATTTCATTTGAAGATTATAAGAGACATGAAAACTCCGTGAAATTTTATATTCATCCACTTAGAGATGTTCATCTTAGATCGAAGCTCCTTTACGAAATTTCAGCGGGAGGAAATGAATCAAACATGTATACGTTTGCTGCGATTTCTGTTTTTATACTTGTGTTGGCTTCCGTGAATTTTATCAATCTAACTACTGCCCGCGCGTCACGAAGGGCAAAAGAGGTGGGTATAAGAAAGGCCATTGGATCAAATCGGGGTAGATTGATCGCCCAATTTGTAGCGGAGTCGATCATCGTCAGTCTCGCGGCCATGATACTTTCGTTAGGCCTGGCTGAAGTATTTCTTCAGGGCTTTGAGTTTGTCACCGGCGCACGGCTTCTCAACACCCTTTGGAATAACGCCTGGAGCATTTTGATTTTATTTGTATTTGCAATAGCTGTGGGTTTACTTTCTGGCATATATCCGGCACTTTATCTTGCATCTTTCAATCCTGTTAAAGTATTGAAGGGGAATCTTTCAAAAGCGGGAGGGAGTCAGTTTAGAAATTTCCTCGTTGTATTCCAGTTTTCGATTTCAATTTGTCTGATGATCTGCTCAGCTTTTATCGTCCGTCAAATGGACTTCA
>JANYDR010000245.1 GCA_025363495.1 Cyclobacteriaceae bacterium
GGAGAATGGCACCGTACGGCATGTCATATCTGTTCCTGGTTGCGAATTTCTTAAAAACCGGAAAATCTTCGCCCATTGCCTCAGTAATACGTGGTCCTGCAATTGTCATGGCGCTCAGTGTTGACAAAAGTGCGATGCTAAAAAGGGCCGAAAATATCAGACCGATCCTCTCTCCAAAGAGCTTGATCGCCACAACATTGCCAATGTCGTTTTGACCTTCGAGTTCTTTAAATGTTCCGACAAATAAAAACATGCTGTTTAATGCCAGGTAGACAATGATTACAACCCCGGTACCAATGAGAAGGGCCTTTGGCAAATTCTTTGTTGGATTCTCAAGGTTGCCTGCTATATAGGCAGCAGCATTCCACCCTGTGTAGGCATATACAACGAATACTAATGAAACTGCAAAGCCGGGTGTTAATATTAAATTCAGGTCACCGTCTTTAGGTAAAAAACTAATACCAGAAGTATGATCTCCTGAAACAAAGAAAGGCGCAAGACAAAAGAACACAATGAGTGAAAGCTTAATGGCCGTCAGGATGTTTTGTGCACGTCCTCCAGTCTTTACACCAAACAAATGAACTGCTGAAATAAGAATAATACTCGCCACCGCTACAATTTTTTCAGGGATGTTGAATAGAAGAGAGGAATACGATCCGATTGCAATCGCTACCGCGGAGATTGCTCCAGCGAATCCTACCGCTGTGCTCATCCATCCGCTGATAAAGCCAAGAAGTGGGTGGAAAATTTTTGCCAGGTAGAAATATTCACCTCCAGAGCGTTTGAGAGTAGTGGAAACTTCCGCGTAGGTAAGTGCACCACATAAAGCAATAACACCACCCAATAACCAAAGCATCAGAATAACAAAGCCCGAAGGAAGCGGCCCCACCTGATATCCCAATGATGTGAAAACACCAGTGCCAATCATATTGGCGATAACGAGGGTAATTCCGACGTTGAGAGGGTATTTGGATGATTCTTTCACGTTCGTCAATCGGTTGTTTAATATTCAATTTCCAGGGCGAGAAGATGAGAATAATTTTTGAATTTTTTCACCGCTAAGGCGCAAAGTCTCGCGAAGGAATTTTTTAGCCCGTGCTAAATTTGATGAGAGATATTTCAATTGTCCGCTTGCCAACCGCCACCGGAGATAGAAATTTCTTATCGCTCTTCCTGACGTTTAAAAAAATCCCAGATCACGTCTTCAGCATGAAAGTCGCGACAAACATTTCCTACGATCATTCGGGGTAGGTATTGTTTCCCGCCGGGCCAGGTATGTCCACCATTGTTTACGCGAATGAGTTCCACAGGCATAATAGTAGCTGATGAATATATAATTCTGTCTGCCGAGCAACGATCCGATAAATCTATATCAGGCATTGGCTGTTCTCTGGGCTTTGCTGATTGATTGGTAAAAGATTGCCAGATAGTCATCATTTGCAATGTACTGATAACACTTCCTCTGTCTGCCCGTTTGCCAAGGATAGGACCTCCTTCAAAGGGTACCAGATTATCAGCAGTGCCGTTAATTACAAGAATAGAAACTGGATTGGCAAGCTTGAAATCGCCAGATAGATTTTCAGGAATGCTCCCACTGACAGGTGCAATTGCCCGTACCTTATCCGACATATGATAGGCCAGATAAATCGACATCATGGCTCCATTGGAGATACCAGTAACAAAAACTTTTTTAGGATCTATTCCGGATGCCAGGGATACTTCTTCAAGCGCTGCTTTAATAAATTTTACATCATCAACATTTTCTGCATTTGCTTTTACATCGCGCGCAACTCTTCCATCGTTCCAGCCTTTTTTATACCCATTGGGATACAATACCAGAAATTTTTCTTTCTCAGCAAGGTGATCAAATCCGCTAAACTCTACCATGCGTTTTGCATTGCCACCGCCGCCATGCAGTACAATCACCAAGGGGTATCTTTTGGAGTTGTCTAATCCTGACGGTGTGTAGAGAAGATAGAGTCGGTCACGACCATCAATAGAGATATGTTTTTCAGTAAGTGTCTGTGAAGAAGCCTGAATACTGCTGATCAGCAGCAGAAAGGGTATCCAGCTATTTTTCATGATAGGCATTGATTTAACAAGATATTGATAATTCTGGTTTAAGCTTCTGAATAATATTCATTGAATTTGCACGAACGGCTCATTACCTTACCGTACTATTATTATCCAAAATGAAAAAAATATTCCTCCTTTTGACAATATGCATTCCAGCCGTAGCCTGGGCGCAGGTCCCTGATTCAATATACGCACGTCAGAACTACGATAAATTTGAATACCAGATTCCGATGCGTGATGGAACGAAGCTATTTACTGCGGTCTATGTGCCGAAGGATAAATCAAAAATCTATCCGATGCTGATGCAGCGAACGTGTTATAGCGTTGCGCCATATGGTACCACTAAATTTCCCAGACGGCATCTTGGTCCGTCAAAGTTTCTGATGCGTGATGGCTATATTTTTGTTTATCAGGATGTACGGGGAAGATGGATGTCAGAAGGAATATTTGATAATATGCGTCCCAACATTCCTGGTAACGATCGTAAAAATAAAACTGACATTGACGAAGCCTCCGATACATGGGATACCATTGACTGGCTTGTTAAAAACGTTAAGGGTAACAATGGTAAAGTAGGTCAATACGGTATTTCTTATCCAGGTTTTTACACCGCAGCCGGTATTCCAGACGCGCACCCTGCACTGAAAGCTTCTTCACCACAAGCACCGATCTCCGATTTTTTCTTTGACGATTTTCATCATCAGGGAGTTTTTTTACAAAGTTATCTTGCAGCATTTCCTGTTTTTGGATATCAGCACCCTGGGCCAACAACCAAGAGTTGGTACGATGATAAGATTGCGAAGTTTTATGCGGATCAGCCAAAAGATGGTTATGAATTTAATTTGAAGCTTGGTCCTTTGAAAAATGCTACAGAAAAATATCATAGCGATAATTTTTTCTGGCAACAGATAATTGATCATCCAAACTACGATGAGTTCTGGCAAAAACGAAGTCTGTTACCTCATCTTACAGGAGTGAAGCATGCAATCATGACGGTAGGTGGATGGTATGATGCGGAAGATCTTTTCGGTCCGTTGAATATTTACAAACGGATTGAAAGCACCAGCCCGGGCGCGTACAATACAATTGTAATGGGGCCATGGAGTCACGGAGATTGGGCAAGCGAAAGAGGTTACCAGATGATCAATCACATTTATTTTGGCGACAGTATTTCAACGTTCTATCAGCGTGAGATAGAACGGAAATTCTTTAACTCTATTTTAAAAGAAAATAAACCTACCGGTCTGCCAGAGGCGTTTATGTTTGACTGTGGATTAAAAGAGTGGAAGCAATTTGCGGAGTGGCCCCCGAAAGGGATCCCACCGGTTAAATTATATTTTGGGGAAAATGGTAAACTGACGGTGAATGTCCCCACAAAAACTGAAGCCGTATTTGAATACATAAGTGATCCCGCTCATCCTGTTGCCTATACTTCACAAACCGAAGGCCTTGTTTTCACTCCAAGAAGATTCATGACCGACGATCAGCGGGAAGCTTCAAGAAGACCTGACGTCATTACGTTTCAGACAGATGTTTTGACGGACGACATCATGCTTGCGGGAGAGATTGCCGCCCGATTAAAAGTTTCAATGACAGGAACGGATGCTGACTTTATAGTTAAGCTCATTGATGTTTATCCTGAGGATACCCCTAATGACAAGCGGAATCCTCCAAACATAATAATGGCCGGGTACCAGCAGTTGGTGCGTCACGAAGTATTCCGTGGTCGCTTTCGCAATAGTCTTGAGAAGCCTGAGCCTTTTAAGCCAGGAGAAATATCCGATGTCGCATTTGCGCTTCAGGATATTCTGCACACATTTAAAAAAGGACATCGTGTGATGGTCCAGATTCATAGCACCTGGTTTCCATACATTGACCGTAACCCACAGAACTATGTGGAAAATATTTATAAGGCAAATGCCGAAGATTTTGTAAAATCTCAAATTCGCGTATATGGGTCATCCGTAGTGGAAATAGGCGGTGGAGAAAAATTGAATACAAAAATTGAAGCCATAAAAAAATAATATGAAGAGGCTGTTTCTTCTCATTGTATTCGTAAGTATTTCTTTGAGCATTTTTTCTCAGGTTCGATATGATACTCTTCCCAATTTGCCTGATCATTATGCGAAACGGCTGGCAAAATTTAAAACCGAGCCTGTTGTAACCGGTAAAATTATCTTTGCGGGTAATAGTATTACCGAAAAGGGAAACTGGCGAAAGCTTTTGAAAGATTCCAGTGTCATTAATCGTGGAATATCCGGAGATAATAGCTTTGGACTGCTTCAGCGATTGGATGAGATCATCCGGTATAAGCCTTCGAGGTTATTTATACTAATTGGTGTAAATGATCTTTCAAAGAATATTCCGAATGAAAGAGTTATCGAGAATATCTATGCTATCGTTGGTAAAGTCAGATCATCCTCCCCCAAGACAGAGATATTTGTTCAAAGTATATTGCCGGTAAATCCTTCTATAAAAGATTTTCCACCCCAATTCTCGAAACAGGGAGATATTCTTGAAATCAATGGCCAGCTAAAAAAATATAGTAAAATTTTAAACTTTACATTTGTTGATATTTATAGTCACTTTCTGAGCAGTGGCGACACATTGGATGCCAGGTTTACATTGGATGGACTTCATTTGAATGCTGCAGGTTATGTTTATTGGATAGATTTTCTGAAAAAGAATGGATATTTATAACAGTTTAGATATAAAAAGGATGAGGGGGTTATTAATCGTGTTGGTAAGTTTGCTGAGCTTTGAATCGCATTCGCAGTTCAAGAATATAAAATTGGCCGAAGAATCCGAAGGTTACGCACCACTCAATCCAAGCATTGCTATTAGTCACAAGGACCCTAAAAACATTGTCGTTGGGATGTCTCTCAATCGCTCGTTCTACACTAAAGATGGAGGGATAACCTGGAGTCAATCAGCTCTTTCACCAAATGGTGGTGGCAACCCGGTTCTTATATCCGATCAGAAAGGACATATGTACTACTTCCAGAGGTTTGATCCGGAAGGTAAAGGTAGCGGGAACGAAGCCTGGCTTGATCACATTATTTGTCAGGAATCTGGAGATGGAGGAATGAAGTGGGACGAAGAAACCTCTTTTGGAAGTAATCCTCCAAAAGATCAGGACCGATACTGGGTTGCAGTTAATCCGAAAAAATCAATTTTATATGCTACCTGGACGCAGTATGATCAGTACGGGATGGCAGACCCAAATTGTCATTCAAACATTCTTTTTAGTATGTCAATGAATGGTGGTAATAAATGGACCAAGTCGGTTCAGCTTAATCAGAATCCCGGTAATTGTAAAGATGATGATGGAACGGTGGTGGATTCTTCACCGGCGGTATCCATTACTGGTAAAATTTATACTGCCTGGGTGAATAACGGCACCATCTTCTTTGATCGTTCCTACGATGGTGGCGAAACCTGGCTAACAAATGATATCGCGATACAGAAGCAAAGTGGAGGATGGTCATTAAACATTCCAGGCATTGGTCGAAGTCATAGCAAGCCGTCGCTAGTTGTTGATAGTAGTCCAACAAGAGCAATGGGCACCTTATACATGGTGTATGCCAACCAGAAAAATGGGGTGAGTGATACGGATGTTTGGTTTATCCGTTCAGTCAATCAGGGAGATAATTGGACAATACCGTTGCGTTTGAGTAAAGACGAATCAGGCGCGCATCAATTTTCACCGGCAATATCCGTCGATCCAACGACCGGTTTTATTTACATTGTATACTATGATCGCAGAGCATCCGGTAATATTCAAGGTGATCTTCAAACAGATGTGTATTTGTCATATTCTTTAGATGGAGGTAACGTGTTTCATGAGAAAAAAATCAGTGAAACATCCTTTAACCCTACCGAATCAAAGACATTAGGTGAATTCATCGGCATTGCGGCAGCAGGTGGAATGATAGCCCCAGTTTGGACTCGCAGCGACAACGGAAAGGTAAGCGTATGGACCACTGTGATTAAGGGAGATGAGTTGCCAAGGAAGTAACCTTAGCAATCTTTCGTCGCTATATCACATGCTTCACCTTCAGTCGTAACCTGTTGCCCGATTTCCGTCAGTACTTTTATAAAGGTTTCTGAAGGTTGAGCGCCGGAAACTCCGTATTTATTATTGATAATATAAAATGGCACTCCGCTAATGCCGCGCTGGTGATTCATTTGCTCAGCCAACGCTACTTCTGCCAGACCATCATTTGATTCAAGTAGTGCTTTTACTTTTTCTTTATTCAGGCCAGCTTTTTCTGCAACAGTAATAAGATTTTCTTTTTTAGATAGATCGATACCCTCTTCAAAGTAGGCTTTCATAAAGGCTTCTTTTGCAGCAGGTTGTTTTCCTTCCTGTTGTGCATACCAAATGACGCGGTGAGCATCGCGGGTGTTTGGAGACACTTTTTGCTTTTTAAAATCGAAAGAGAGCCCTTCGTCTTTCGCCGTGCTAGTGACATGACTGGTTATTTGTTCGTACCGCTCCTGGCTTCCAAATTTTTTGGAGAGATACAACTTCTGATCAAGACCTTCTGCCGGCATATCAGCATTAAGCTCAAATGGCGAAAAAGTGATCTTGATATCATAATCGTTTTTCAACTGATCCACTGCTTTTTCAAGTCTTCTTTTTCCTATGTAGCACCAGGGGCAGACCACGTCGGATACGACCTCAATTTTTATTTCAGGCTTGCTCATCAATCATAATTATAGAATTCCTTCGTACAGGTCAACCTTTAATCCACGATAATAGTTCATTCCAGTGTTCACATTGGCATCAAAAAGAATGTTATTGTTCACATCCAGCTCAATGATTTTTGGTGTGGTGACAGAACCAAACATATATGCAATTAGTCTGGTATTTGTTTGTTTCATGAAATCGACATATCCTGTGGCGGCAGTAAAAATTGACTTATTATTATCAAATTTCCAGACGAGCCTCACCGTGCGGACCTGTTCATTAATCGCATACTCAACAGCTCTGGTATAACTTTTCTGAGGGACATTAGGATTATCAAAGTATCCGCGGTAGTTGCCATCATCGTATAAGAGTACGTTTCCATTTTCCAATCGCTGCGGAGCGTGCTGAGCATATGGCCAGAAATCAGATTGAGAAGTATCAACGCTATTGCCGAGAGAATCGACTGGATTTAAAAGATACTGTTCAAGCGTGGAATTCCAGCCATAGTGATCTCCAAGAATCCATTTTATTTTACTGGTTGCGTAATCAACCTTAATTATAGCGCTCTGGTGTCGGCTAGAGACTACAAATGAATTATCAGTATCATCAAAGTAA
>JANYDR010000666.1 GCA_025363495.1 Cyclobacteriaceae bacterium
CCAAGGTCTTTCTTCAACTGCTCAAAACTCTCAACATAATTTTGTTTAAGGTTGTTGGATTTCTGTTCTCTCAATTGCTCTAAGGTCAGATAAGAAAACAAAAGGACTGAGACAATTGCGGCAATTGGAGTAAAAGCGTTATTGAAACGGACATCATCAAATGTTCTGTTTGAATGAATATATATGTCGGCTACAATTAGTATGATTAATACTATGAGTAGGAGAAAGCAAAGTATTTTGATGTTCGATTTCAGCCAATTCATAAGTACTTCATTTGAAAAGTAAATTTATTCTATCATTAATCATCGTACAAATTTAGGCTTATGCCGGAATATGCTTGCAAGGAATTTCCGGCATAAACGGTTTCCCCCTTCCAGTCGTGCCTCCTTCCAGGAACCCCCATTTATTCCGTTCCTCCTTGCGCAAACGCGCCCGCTTAAGACGGCGGGTTCCATCATAAGCCTGCCTGTGCACCATAATTAATTCAAACGATTATGGAAAACACAAATGAAAAAAGACAGTACCAGGCTTGCTTGCCGGAATGCCTGCCCACCGGAACCTTGGCGAAGGGGGGAAATGGAGTCAGGTGGCCTAGATTCAGCTCACCTACAAGTCGAACGTAAAGCCCTCGTTACGTCCCAAAATCAACTGCTCTAAGGATGCTTACAATGTCCTATTGGAGAATTGGGATGGTTCTCAGATTGAATTGCTAGAGCAATTCAAGGTCATGTTAATGAACAGAGCCAACAAGGTTCTGGGTCTCTTTGAGGTCTCAACAGGAGGCATTAGCGGAACTGTAGCTGATCCCAAGATCATATTTACAGCCGCGCTTAAAGGTGGAGCCTCGGGGATTATAGTGGCTCACAACCACCCTTCGGGAAACCTGACAGCAAGCCAGTCAGATATCGACTTAACCCGGAAGCTTAAGGAAGCTGGAAAGTTCCTGGAGATACAACTCCTGGATCATGTCATCGTAACTACAGAAGGATATTTCTCCTTCGCTGATGAGGGGCTGATCTAAGCCTCTCTTTTTTGGAAATGGTTCAATAGATTTTGAAGGCTTTTGGATCATTTCCTTTTCTTCAAATCATTTCAAATCTTATCTTTACATGAGTTCTTTCACATACGGATTGATTCACATTGGCGCATTCAAAGTCTGGTGAACTATTCGGTGAACTGCTAAAAAGTGTTCTTATAAGTTACTGTAAAATAGAGGGTTGTGAGAAAGGTTGTCGTCATCTCACCCCGACCGGATGGCCTCAGTATCATATACAGGGGCCATTTTTATTAATACGTGTCCAAAATTGCTAATTACAAATGAGTGGACGAAATAATAAAACATTGACCACAAATCTTTGCGCTAATAGATGATTGATTTTGACGAGCAAAAATGTTTATTTTGTTAAAACAAGATAATCATGGCGCCAAGAAGACTCCTAGGACTATTAGCCCTCTTATTTCTACTTGTGGTTCAAGAGGCACATTGTCAAATTCAAGTGTTGAAGTTTAATTGTGACAGATGGTTGCTGAAACCAAAGGTTGAGAAAGAGTACACACTGTGGGTTGTGAAACGCGCCAAAGCTCAGGTGCTAATTGATTCAATAACAGTTCAAAATATACCCGATTCAAGGAAGGAAGAACTTGAGGCGCTCAAAAAAAGCTATAATGATAATGTCAAACGGTTAGATGAATTAATCGACCTCACGAAAGAGCAAATCCGAAAGTTTAAAATCTCAATGTCACCGAAGGAAATTTCGAGTGATCAAATTGATGAATTTTTGGTAACTATAAAGGGCCATCATAATCTGTCAATGTCTGAAGATTATAAAGAGACTTTGGAAAATGTAAGCTCGAGTTTGGATAAGATGGAGACATTTAAAAATTCAATTTCTAACTTTCAACCCGCCCCGGCCATAGGTGCTATTGCGCTCGTGCCTGTGGCTTATCTTTTGATAAAAGCCCACAAGGATCGTGAATCCAAAAAATTAGATTGCTTAAAATGGCAAAGATGGGAATAAGCAGTTGGGTTACCCTTTTATTGATTTTCACGCACTCGGTACATCTATTGGCTCAGGCACCGTGTGAAGAGTATCCTAATAACGGAATTGGTGAGGCTGTAAAACCTGCTTTGAGCAAGATCTATAAAATTATGAAAGATCATGAATTTTTCGAACTCAAGGAATCAGACATAATCTATAATGCTTCAACAGACAATTGCACCTGCTTCTGTCCCCAAAGTAACCAAATAGTGATTTCTCAACAACAGACAGAATTAATCTTAAGACAACTGAATTTAATGAAGGAGGAATCTAGCATAGATGACCTCCCCGTAGAAAAAATTATGGTTGGTCTGCATGCTGCAATTTCGCACGAATCGGCTCATTATTTTCAAAAAAAGGATGGTTTCCGTACTGAATTTGAAAAGTTAGGACAAATGGGCAACCAAATCAGTGAGTACCATGCGGATTTTATAGCGGGCTACGTTAATGGGCGATCTCTTTGGCTTGTTGGCAGGGAAAAGGCAGCGCTACTTTGTATTTCCGATCCAGCCGAAGTACTAACGGCTACGTTGGCAGTTGCAGACAACGACTTACCTACAATGAATCGATACTTTGGATGTCTCGCGCAAATCATGGGGGATTATCAATTGGTCAATGCCTTGGCTGAATTAACTCATGGATGTACCCATGGGAAATTCACGGAGCGAAGAAAAGCATATTTGAATGGATTTGTCGCGGCCCTCAATTATGGCATCAAGGATTGGAATGTGGGTGATAATATTGTACTGTCTGCAATACTCATTGGGAAGTTTGGGAGTATTGATACGGCAAAAAATTCATTTGCCGATAATTTGTTTGGATTTTTAAAGATGAGGTATCCTGAGTTGGACCCAAATTTATGGCGAAACAAAGTTATTAAACCAATGGACCACAGAAGAGATGCATTGAAATATGTTCAAACCTTAGATTTGTGTGACCGCTAACGGATGACAATTACCGTTTCATTTAAGAAATAAACTCGACATCTAATTATTAACATCTCTAGCAAAGTGCGATCGAAATATCTTTGATTTTCAAATTAGAAAAAAATGTTACCCTCTTAAAATCAATTCAACATCTTTGGCAGTTCTTCGCCAGCCAAAGTTTCATAAATCCATTTTAATGCTTTGGGTTCAAGCATTTTCTTGGTGATTATGTCGAATATCTTGCCCTCACCACATCTTTAAATGTCTTCTTATTTAAATACGGGGATCTTGCTGGATGCTTGAACTGAAGTAGAAGGCAATCGAGGAAATCCTTGTAAGCCGAATTATTGGGAGAGAATAGTTAACAGAATTGTGCCCATCGAAGGGTTGAATGCAAATGACTGCCAGGCGCAAATTCTAGCTTAAGGTCGGTACCACATCACAACCAAAGGATTTAGTCGGCTCCAATTGACTGCGCCATCTTGGCTAGATAATTTGGGCATGGGGTTTCAAGCGAAAGCAACTATCCTTCAAGAATAGCAGTAAGTGCATGGTCATTCTTATTACCTCTCACGTTACTTATTATTTTGGTTGTCCTAACTTCTGGAGTTCAACCATCGAGGCGGCCCTTGTCAATCCAGTGGACCAATTAAAACACGAATGAAAATCACAAAATTGGTTTTTAGCATATTGTCCATTTGGTTTATGGGCCTTACTCTTAAAAGGGCGTAGCATATTTTGGTACCGGTTGCCATTAACACATTAACTTCCACTAGACGCAGAACCATTGTTCAATTTATGTTGTCTGTGCGCTATGATAAGTAAAATCGTCATTAATGCCGCAGAAGTTTCTGATTCTTGCTGATTAGCTCTTCAAATTTTGATTTTCTATGTCCTTTATAAGGCAGCGTAATTTGCTTTGAACTTTGGATGGGTCACTAATGTCCGTTTTTTATCTCTTTCAAATAATTCGACCCCAACTTCGGTCGAACTTGTGAATTCCCGACACTGTCCCTCATCATCTTTGCCATTTAACAACCGGAAGGGCGAACTATGGAATTAACAGATCAGTTCTTGAGGAAAATGGTGGGGGAGTACTTTAAGGCGGAATTCTCAAAAATTCTCCCAGAAGTGGTCAAGGAGGTAATAAAGGACAATCCTTTGTTTATTGGCCAGGAGTTCGTTTCAATACGGACAGCAATGGAGCGTTACGACCTCTCGAGAAGAACAATTTACAACTATAATAACCGGGGATACATCACTCTTCATTCATCGGAAGGGAAAACATTCGTTTCCGTTTTGCAATTAGAAGAGCATATTCGAAAACATCCGATTCCGAGGAGGTAATTCTTATGCTGCGAATTGCAACTCGTGCATTTCAACCAACGTTACGAATTGATCAAATTCATTTGACTTGTTTAAGATTAGATTGTCCCACTGCTTATTAGCTTGAATCAAGCTGTCCTTATTTACGTCCACATATCTGCTATACGCAGCAAACGTCTTATGTCCGGTTCTCTTCATTGAAGTTTTAGTTGCGACACCAAGCATATTGTCAATAGTGGCGGCGGTCTTTCTCATGAATTTAGTCGAGAAAATATCTTTTAGCGGGATTTCATCCACGCTAATGAGTTTTCCATAATTGTCATACTTAGGCGCATACTTTATTTCATCCCAACCCAACAGTCCAGCGATACTCTTCAAGTTCTTGTTCATCCGGAAATTTGAGGGGACATGAGGAATTTCATTCTTGTATTTGCGCATGATTTCAATGCCTATCTTATTCAATGAGATTTCCTGATGAGCATTGCCTGTTTTGCTTTCAAAATAGGTTATAGTATTGTCTGTTAGCCTGTAACCATTTTTCCTCAATGAGTCAGCGAGTCTTTTGAGATCTCCATGCCTTGGGCCGCCAATAGAAACTGCAAATGAAAACACATCCCGGGTGATTTCGAGTTGCTTGCGATGTTGGAGATTAATATTGTGAAATTCAAGAAACTGCTCCATCGTTAGTCCAATGGGATCGCCATAACGCGCCCTAACTTTAAGTTTCTTAATTGCTGCCGGAATCGTGATGGAATCATCTTGATCCTGGACCCAGTTAAGTAATATTTTGATGTTTCTGAATTGTTTGTGAATGGTTGGCCCTCCAAGATTCAGGGCCACCAGGTTTTCCCGGAATTCTTCAAGAAATTGTTTTGTCAGGTCCTGGAAGGATAAAACACCCTTATTGGCAGCAAAGCATTTAAAATGTTCGTAAGTGCTTCTGTAACCATTAATTCCGCTGCCAATCTCCTTTTCTTTTGTTTCAATGAATTCTTTGTACCAGTGCAGAAGAGATTTGTTAGCTATAGGCCCATTATTAGTTGATGCCACAGGTTTACTCGAAAGCTGAACCTTTAAGTTGGCAGGGCAGAGACTTAGCGCCCGGGCCTTGAGGTCATTCAATGCAGAGGATATCTTTTGAAGGTGAGATAACAGAATTTGGTTGTTGTTGGTTAACGCTTCCTTCGCTGGACCTTGAAGTTTTTGCGAAGTTGTAAGTTTATAAGATTCGAGATCAGGGTCGTATACGCATTTAATTTCTTTAGCGTTGATCAGGATGCCTGTGTTTATTCTCCATCTTTCCTTCAGATGGGAATATTCAATGATAACGGGTGAGGCGTTATTACGATTTTGATATTTCTTTATGAACGCATGAATCACTGCCATAACCCTCACCAATTTTTGGTACACTTTCGGTACACTTTGATCATATAAATTTACAAATTCGGTAAGCTTTTATAAAGTTGAAAGATGAATTTATTTGTTTCTGACGCAGAATCGTGCAAGTATGTAAAGAGTTGTGCAGAGATTATTTTCCGCTCGAGACCTCTAAAAACCGCGAATTCAGTTTGTGTTCGCGGTTTTTGTATTTATTGGTACAACATTAGCACAAAGTATTTTTTTGATCCTGTTGCGTACTGTTTTGTACCGATGTCTAATAATAGAAGATAAGTAGCATTATCTCTTCGAATAATAGGCCCCCTGTTCCAAGTCTTCTATTTACTCCTAATCATGACCAGTCATGCTCATTGGATTCTTGGTCGTCTCGGCGAGCCAAGCCGTGAAGGTATAATTGGTGATATAAAGAAATATACATCAACGAAGATAGTTGAAGCAATTTCTTGCAACGATCATGAAAGTAGGCGGGAGCTTTTTCTATGGTTGTTTGAGAGAGCAGGGAAAAAGAACAGTAACAACACAAAATATCAGTTTTGGCAACAGCACAATCATCCCGTTGAACTCGACACCAATGAAAAACTGGACCAACGGGTCAACCATATACATCAAAATCCAGTGGAAGCTGGTATTGTATTATCCCCTGAAGAGTATCTTTACAGTAGTGCAATGAATTATGCAGGTAAGCCTGAGACTTTGCTGGATGTTATGCTCTTATATTGAGTTTATGGTTTATAGCAGTCAGAAGACTGCTTACATGGAAGCCACAAGTGAGCCACGCTCAGGTCGTGCGCACAACACTTGCGGCAGATGGGGAAAAATGGTGGAAAGCAACATACTCAAAAAGGCACTGTAAATTTTAGTAGTCAACAAAACGGTAATCCATGAAACCGACCAGTCAGAGAGTAATCTTTTTAATAACATCACTGATTTATTTTATTCTTGTTTTTTTTCGAGAAATCAAATTTTTGGTCAAGATTTTAAATTGCAATCCGTTAGACATGGAATTGATTTAATTTTAAAAAAAGGGATTTCGAAGGACGAAATAATTGATAATGTAAGATTCGTAAACGGCAAGGATGAAAAAGTAGATATTATTCGTTTCGATAACGTTGGTTCCACACTTGGACATTATGGCCCTCTGATGATATCTAGTAATGAACCTGTCTAGGTAGATTCCCTTGGGTTATTCCCTGTTAAACTACCACTTGATTCTTTGAAAAGCTTAATTAATTTAGTTCAGGTCCTGGACAGCAAAATCTATAAGAGGATTCCTACAAATTATCTTTTTAGAGTTACCTATAGATTTGAAGGAAACGTTTGTCAATATTTTGTTGGTTACTCTGAAAATTCAGTAAGTTTTTTTAAGAAACTAGAGATTAAATTTGAAATGATGAAGGATGAAGAGGCTTTGAAAAAATTTCATTATTTCCTTGGATCGTCGAGATTGTTCAAGTCGTCACCTACTGGTCCAAAATGGATACACTAACATGGTACCCCAGCCGGCAATCCCACGATAATTTTATACCTCCTTGTCCTAATAAGGAACAGATCGTAAATTTAATAAATTACCTGGAAAATCAGGATGGGGCTGATTTAAACAGTTACTCCCTTATGGCGCGAGCTTGTTGGTGAACTATGGCGCGGCGCTTTTTTCAGCGCGTGCCAGTGCGAACTACTAGAAGGGAGTTTTCCCCGAATCTGATTCTGAAACAATAGTTCAGCGAGAAATTACTATAGCAATAAGAAAGGTTATCTTGATATTGAGTTTGTGTGATGAATGTTAGGTTGTTTGGAAGGGTCAGGATATTGGTGTATTTAGTAGTTCTCACCGGCACGCGCTACAAGCGCGCGCCATAAACGGCTGCATCAGAAGTAAATGGGATGACTTCAGCGAATGACATATCCTGGCTAACTGAAGGTCGGAATCAAAAGCTGAAATGCTTGAATTGGCGCCGACAAAATAGTGGTACGCAGGTTTACAAATATTTGGGTAAAGGATAAAAAAACGAATTGGAGGATGGTTGCCAGGCAAGCAGCAATTTCTTCAATTCAATAATCGAATCTTTGATTTTATAACTGACAGGTTAACAAACCAGCAGATTTACTGTTCAGGGCCTTGCCAATCTATCATGGTGCGGTTTTATGGAACAATCCATCTTCTCTGCTTACTTGTCCGAAATTCCATTGATGTAATTGGGGTGCTGTTCCGCCTTTTTTTTTCCTATTTTTTAGGTCGGATTATCAACTTTATGGAAACTGAGAGCGCTGAAATTAAGCTCATCGAATTTAAGAAATTCAGGCATGCAACTCTTTACTGGATTCAAAGTCACCCTCATGTCGCCCTCATCGTAGCCAATGTGTCGTATATACCAATTGAAAATTTTAAGGATGCTTTTTTGGCGATGGAGCCGTTGGTCACAGAGAAAAAAATAACCAAACTTATCTTTGATAAAACGCAAATGCGGGTCTTCCATCAGCCTTCAATGGAATGGTATTTCGTCGAGTGGAAGGAAAGAATGGCCGACCTCGGCCTGGTGAACCACGTGAAGATCTTACCCGAGGATTATATTTTTTCGCAAAGCGTAAAAATCGGGCGTGGCCTTATCGATAATAAGTATCCAAAAGCACGGTTTCATCAGTTAAGCATTCAATATGCTTCCACTGTAGAGGAGGCAATACTTCTTTAATCTTTATATAAACTCGTTTCTTGTGTTATTCATTCGCCTTGAGGAATGGCTATCACAAATATTGTCTTGCCTTCTGTTCTGCTGAATTCAATTGATCCCTTTAATAGTTCGGTTGCTTTTTTTGCGATATATAGACCAAGTCCACTTCCTCCTGATTTCCCTGATCCCCTCACAAACATATTGAAGATCTTGGGAGCAATGTCAGGTGCGATTCCTTCTCCATCGTCTTGCACAGTAATCAATAGCGTATTTTTTATGACCGCCGGGGTAATCCTTACATAACCCGGTTTTCCGGTATCCCGAAAGATGACTCCGTTCATAACAACTTGCCTGAGAATCGAGCGGAGGAGATTGGGGTCTGACCTGAAATTTGACAAACCTGTTCCGGATATCATATCAATGGTGGTATTATTCTGCACTGCAAGTGGAGAACAGTAGCGCACACAATCAGAGATAACTGAATGGATGTCTACGATCTCGAGGTTGATTTCTTCGTTGATGAGCGTGGCAAGTGTAGTGAGAGAATTCAAGATCTCCAGCATGTGGGAGATCTTGACGTCTACATGTCCTTTATATTCAACAAGCGAACTGGAAATGGTCTCAATGTCCATAAGATTAATAACCCCCTGGATAGAACTCAGGGGAGAGCGAAGACCATGAGAAGATTGGTAGAGTAATTGCTGAAGTTCAGAATTTCGTTCCTTTAATTTTACGAGCGTTTCTTCGAGGTTTTTATTTTTTGCGACCAGTTCATCGATGGCAGCAGAAAGCATCCCACGCTGGGAGTCCAGTTCCTCCTGCTTTTCTAAAAGGCTCGTTTCCCGCTCTTGTAGTAAAGAAGTTAACTGTTGGATATTTTCTTTGTCTGATGTGCTCATGTGGCGGTATTTCTTTAATCTTCATTAAAACACAGAAGTATTACTTGTGTTTATCCGTCTGTATTATCAGATGAGTTCTTTATTTGAATTCTTGTTCCAGTTGCCACGCCCGCTTGTGGGTGAGGAATGTCGATTGAATCGAAAGATGATTTACATGCCAGGAGGATCTGTAATCCTTCTTGTTCTATACCCTAACCACTTGAGGATATCAATTCCGTTTACTTTCATACATCATGTCCAGTATTCCATTCACAATTAAATTCTCTGCAAAACCAGGTTTCAATCTGGATGATAAAACTTCAAAGGTGTAGTTTCCAAATGATGCATCGTTGGGAATATAACCAGATTTGGCGTAACCATTTGTTAGTGTTAGCATCATGGTATGCGCGAAAGGAGATTCTCTTTTCAGCCGGGTGGCAATAGGGTTGAATACTTCGCCACTTACGGAAGAAAACGCTATGTCGTCTATGATCACCAATCCAAGTCGTATGTCAATCGAATCGGCATCCTGATAGGTTCCGGCATAACCGGCCCGACCCTCGTCGGTGCGTTTACGGCCTGGGCAGGTGATTATTTTTTTATTTGCGTAAATACTAGCATTGTTTTCTTTTCTTTCAATTCCTCTCATTACATGCAAAACCTC
>JANYDR010000682.1 GCA_025363495.1 Cyclobacteriaceae bacterium
ACCTCATTCAATCCATTGATGCTGTATGGTGGTGTCGGGGTGGGTAAAACTCACCTTGTGCAGGCTATAGGTAACGAGATCAAACAAAATCTTCCTGATAAAATTGTTCTGTATGTCGATCAGAATGATTTTACCAATCAATTCCTCAATGCCCTGCAAAATCATAAGCTTCAGGATTTTCAAAATTTTTACCTGCAGGTAGATTTGCTCATCCTTGATGATGTGCAGTTCCTTGCGGGACGTGAGAAGACTCAGGAGATGTTTTTCCATATCTTCAATCAGCTTCATCAGACGGGCAAACAGATCATCATGACAAGTGACTGTCCTCCGCGTGATCTGAAAGGATTTCAGGAGAGATTACTCTCCCGTTTCAAATGGGGCCTTACTGCTGATTTACAGGAACCTGATTTTGAGACCAAGCTGGCGATCATTCATAACAAGATGCAGTCCGATGGGATTATTATTCCAACGGAAGTTGCCGAATACCTGGCTTACAGCGTTGACACAAACCTTCGCGACATGGAAGGCGTGCTCAACTCAATGATCTTCCATGCTACTTTACTGAAGAAAGAAATTGATCTCGACCTCGCCAAGGAGGTGATGAAGAACATTGTGAAAGAGATCCAATCAGACGTAAGCGTTGACTTTATTCAGAAAACTGTAGGCGACTATTTCCGTGTTGAGCTCGATGCCATGAAAGGCAAAGTCAAGAAACGTGAGATTGTTATTCCACGTCAGGTGGCCATGTATTTCTGCAAGCGCTATACTCAGCTTACATTGGCCCTTATCGGGGAAAATTTCGGAGGCCGCGATCATAGCACCGTTATCCATGCCCTTGAATCCGTTGAAGACATGATGAAAGCCGATCCTAACTTCAAGAACTCTGTCGAGGAATTGACGAAGAAGCTGAAGATGCGAATGGCATCCTGAACGTTCTCACAGGTTTCAATTGCCTGAAGCTGGTAATTGTTGAACGAAAGCGTGCTCTTATTATGAGTCCGTCTCCGAGCCTAAGCATTTTCAAATTTTCAAATCCTCAAATCCTCAAATTTTCAAATTATTTATTGAAGTATAAACTGCAACGGCATCTCTGACTTCGCGCTGTTAATCCCATACAACAGCACTCTCCCTTTATATTTGCTGAAGAAGTCAATTACAAGCTTAGGATCTTTTACTCTTTCACGATTGATGGAGATGATGGTATAATTTTCAGGAATACCCAGTCGCTTGAACAAGCCGTCTTTGATGTTGTAAACCTTTACACCGTATTCCACGGCTTCCATTTTGACTCCCAATGTAGCATCACTATAAATTTGACGTTTTATCACGCTGCCATCTCCATTTCTATTCACAAGCGAAACTGGAACGGTTGTCGTTTTTCCATCGCGGATGTAAGTAATGCTGATCTTATCACCGGGATAGTGATAGCTTAGCTCCTCTTCGAATTCACTTTTACTATTGATATTGTCATTGTCTATTTTGATAATGATATCGCCGAGCTTCAAACCTGAATTGGTAGCCGCTCCGTTTTTCTCAACTTCTGCCAGCACAACTCCTCTGAAATCTTTCTCTGCCGCACTCAGGCTGTATCGCTCAATTGTTTGATAATCGTAATCAAGAACGCTGCCCCCTAGAAATGCCTTTTGAACAATACCATATTTGATAAGGTCATTCACTACCTTTTTAGCAATGTCAATCGGAACAGCAAATGCATAACCAGTGTAGGATCCTGTCCGTGAAAGAATAGCGGTGTTGATTCCTACGAGATCACCATTTCTATTCACAAGGGCCCCACCGCTGTTGCCAGGATTGATCGCTGCGTCTGTTTGAATAAATGATTCGATGGGAAATTTATCTTCAACAATGTTGATGCGTCTTCCCTTAGCGCTTACTATGCCGGCCGTAACGGTAGAAGAAAGAGAGAAAGGATTTCCGACTGCAACCACCCATTCACCTACGGCTAAGGTTCGCGAATTTCCCAGTGTGATCGCAGGAAGATTCGTTTCTTTTATTTTTAAAACTCCCAGATCAGTCGATGGGTCGGTTCCAATTAATTCAGCATCGTAAACTTTCTTATTGTAAATCACTTGTATCTTTTCTGCTGATTCTACAACGTGATTGTTGGTGACGATGTAGCCATCAGATGTAAAAATCACACCCGATCCACTGCTGACTTGAGTTTGTTGCCCGGCGCCATTGATGATCATGTCCCAATACGAGTAGCTGGCACCGCTTTGGGAAATACTGTTGATGTAGACTACGCTTGGTATAGCCTTGGATGCCGCTGCACTGAAGTCAACATTTTCAACGGGGGCTGTCGTTGATGAAGCTGGTGTATTTGGTGTAAAGATTTGATTGGATTTGAAGTCCGCTGCCTGAAACTGAGGCTGCGCGCTTTCTGTGGTAACCAGAGGTTTTTGAAAGTGAAAAAAAACGTAGGCCCCCAGAACTCCCGCCAAAAATCCTACAACAATGGTCTTGAATGTATTTCCCATGGTACTATAACATCAAATTTCGTGCACAAATATAAAACGGTAGCAATTTTATTAAGTTTGATTGACACCTTTGCACTCTTAATCTTCTTAAATAATGGGATTTAGGTCTTTCCTGGCAAAACCGTTTGCGGCTTACATTGAAAAACAGACAAAAGAATGGTCGTCCAGGCCTGTTTTTTATCAGCAAAAGACATTCGAAGACCTGCTGAAAGGCGGCAAAGAGACAGTGTTTGGCAGGGACCATGGCTTTGCTGATATCAAAAGCCATGAGGATTTTACGAAGCAAGTTCCTATTCGTGACTACGAAGCGCTGAGGCCTTATCTGGAAAAAGTATTGGAGGGTCAGAGTGATGTACTGTGGAGAGGAAAACCACTTTACTTCGCGAAGACCTCCGGCACAACTTCCGGCACGAAATATATACCCATTACAAAAGACTCGATTTCGAATCATATCGATAGTGCACGCAATGCATTGCTGAGCTATATCTGTGAGACCGGTAGGGCTTCTTTTGTTGATGGTAATTTGATTTTCCTTTCGGGAAGTCCGGAACTGCATGAAACAGCCGGTATCAAAACGGGCCGGCTATCAGGCATTGCCAATCATCACGTGCCAGCCTACTTACGGAGTAATCAGAAGCCCAGTTATGAGACGAACATTATTGAGGATTGGGAACAAAAGCTGGAGAAGATTATAGATGAGACAATTCATTCCGATATGACGTTGATTTCCGGCATACCTCCATGGGTGCAAATGTATTTCGACAGGATCCAGGCGCGCACCGGTAAAAAGATCAAGGATGTATTTCCAAATTTTTCATTGTTCGTTTATGGAGGTGTAAACTTTGCACCCTATCGCGCAAAGCTGATAGAATCAATCGGTAAGGAAATTGATTCCATCGAATTGTTCCCGGCATCAGAAGGTTTCATTGCTTATCAGGATTCACAAAAAGAAGAGGGAATGCTGTTATTATTGAATAGCGGTATCTTCTTTGAATTCATTCCATCGGAAGAGTATTTTTCAGAAAGTCCACATCGACTTTCTATTGACGAAGTGGAACTGGGAAAGAACTACGCTATGATTATTAACAATAATGCCGGACTTTGGGGATACTCTATTGGCGACACGGTAAAGTTCGTTTCAAAAGATCCCTATCGGATTGTTGTGTCGGGCCGCATTAAACATTTTA
>JANYDR010000006.1 GCA_025363495.1 Cyclobacteriaceae bacterium
TAGAATGGATCGAACACTGCAAAAAATTGATTCCTGGAAAGGAATCAAACAAGAAAAATCTATTCCCTCAATTTCCAGGATTTCAATCCTCGAGTGGATTCCATTCCGAAGTTTCTACGAATAGCAATATTCAGGGTAAGATAAGTCCCCAATCGTTTAAAGATCTTTCTGGCGCAGAGATGAAGGAACGTATTAAACTAGCAGTTTCTCTGTATACGAAAGAGATCGAGCATATCACCTCAAAAAATCATAAAGTAGATGTTTTTTTATGTGCGATTCCAGCAGAGCTAGCCGAACTCCTTTCAGTACCGATTGTCCAAGAAGATCACGAAACTGAAGACGCCATTGAATCATCCGGAAAATCTAACGTTGATTTCAGGAGGTTACTAAAAGCCGAAGCGATGAAGTTCAGAAAACCTATCCAAATACTCCTTCCTTCCACTTTTGACAGCACGGTGAAGAAGAAGTTTCGCGTTGGTAGTAGCACTGAAGGGTCAATTCAGGACGAAGCAACAAGGGCGTGGAATTTCTTTACAGCTCTGTACTACAAAGCCGGAGGCGTACCCTGGAGGCTTGTTCGTAAATCTGAAGATTTTCAGACATGCTACATTGGAGTTAGTTTCTATCGGTCTCTTGACGAAGAGACGATTCAAACCAGCGTTGCCCAAGTCTTTAATGAACGAGGCGAAGGAATCATTATAAGAGGTGGTGCAGCTAAAACTTCGAAAGAGGACAAACAAATACATCTTGATGCAGATGGTGCAAAGAACTTAATCACAAACGCTCTCGCAAAATATAAGCAAGAGCACAAAACTCAACCAGCAAGGGTCGTTATCCATAAAACATCAGATTTTGATCAGAATGAAATAGATGGATTTGTATCTGCAATTCGAAATGACGGTATTGAGCTAATGGATTTTTTATCACTGTCAAAATCACTTACCCGTCTACATAGGAATGGAAAATACCCGCCTTTAAGAGGGACATTTTGGGAGCTCGATGACGAGGTCAAAATTCTATACACCAAAGGAAGCGTGGATTTTTTTCAAACATACCCTGGGCTTTATATCCCTAAGTCCCTAAAAATTAAGATTGCTTACCGAGAGCAGACCCCGAGGGAATTGGCCACAGAAATTCTCGCGTTAACTAAGATGAATTGGAATAATACTCAATTCGACAATTCGCTACCAATCACCGTAAAAGCAGCGCGACAAGTCAGTGAGATCCTAAAGTATGTGGATGAAGATAGCTACGTGGAACCGAGTTATTGTTTTTATATGTAGTTTGAGCACGCTGTAGCACTGAGGCTATTTGTCTGATAAATCAGAAAGCAGAGCTAATCATTACTTTTTGACATTTTTTTCTAGAGCTTGTACCAGTTCATGAGGCTTCATTTTCAGTACTTCGGAAATTTTAAAAATTGTGTCGATTGAAGGCATCGACATACTTCTCTCTAATTTCGAAATGTACACGCGCTCAAGATCGCAATAGTCAGCAAGCTCTTGCTGGCTCATCCCACTTTTCTTACGAAGTTCCTTAAGAGTCTTCGAAAATGCCGTTTTTAGATCACCTTTCACGGAAGCAATCTATTGGAAGGCGCGCCAAGGACTTGAATACTATAGTATTCAATACTATTTTAGTGTCATGAAGATCTTAGTGAACGATTCCAAGTCCGATGATGAGTTGATCTCCATTTTTATGGGGGTAGTAAGTCATATGCGATCAAAGGGAATCAAATTTCTTTCAAAGAAGACCTTTGACAGGCTCTGTAGAGCTATGCATGGGAAAAGTATTGGGTCCGCTATAAGAGACCGGTTTGCTAACCCACCTGGGAGCGGAAACGGTTTTACCCTATTAAAGACCAAGTTTGGGCTTCGTGGTCAATCCAGATACACGAGAGAAGAACTAATTGAGAATCTTTACCAACTATATGTAAAATATGGACGTCAACCACTTTACTCTGAAGTGGGTTTATCCGGAATCTCAAATCACGTTTACGAAAGTCGATTTGGAAAATTAAGTGACGCGCTCAAATTGATGTATCGTGAACGCGGAATAACACAGGACGTGATTATTCCACCGAACGTCAAGGGAAAACGAAGGGATCGTGTCGGCGAAGATATCAGTAGGTTTGATTTAGGTATTCGGGAAGCTCCCACAAATGAAATGGGTGTGGTCGCATTGTTCAGTAAAATACATGATCGAATCGGCTTTCCAGTAATCGTAAAAATTCAGCAAGATTTTCCAGATTGCATTGCGGAATGCACACGTGATGGCCAGAGATTTCGTGCGCGCATTGAATTCAAGTATCAATCATCTTACTGTTATAAAAACAAAATGCGTGAAGGAGTGAAAGGCAAGTCGTTGTTCCTGCTCAAAGAAGTGGATTACCTTATTTGCTGGGAGAAAGACTCTGACAGAATTGAAAGAGATACCTCTGTGGAGATAATTTCTTTAAAAGATGAATTAATAAAATTACGTTATGTGGTGAATGAACTAAAAACTACATTTCTTACAGCGTAGTGTATGGGACATGCAGGCGATGAAATCCAATATTGACTGGCTATCTGAAAGTTTTTCCAAAATAACCAGTAGCACAGCACTAAGGAACTTGTAATTGAGATATTGTGCTTGGCAGAGAGTTTAAGGCTGGACACGGTTGCATTCGCCTGCTCATTTTTTGGCTTGGAGAAGAATGCATTCCGATGCGTCAGATTCAACAGGGGTCAACCCGAATTGGTACTAAGCGCTTCTGAAATCCAATAGATTTATTCATTATTAATGAATAATATTGCATATATTTATTGTTAAATATATACTTTTCTATTCATTATTATTGTTTATTAATGAGGACTTCTATAAGCGCGGAAGAGAGAGCTCTGAAATGGATCAAAGAGCAGAATGGCCTGATACGCAGCAAAGATGCAATCAGCTCGGGGATCTATGCCCGGACCCTCACTCAGCTCACAAAGGAGGGCAAACTGGAGCAGATTTCCCGAGGTGTTTACAGGCTTTCTTCAGGAAAAACCATATCAAATCCGGATCTTGTTACAGTTGCCGTTGGAGTGCCTAAAGCAGTAATATGCCTGATATCTGCACTATCATTCCATAAGCTGACAACGCAGATTCCTCACAAGGTCTACATTGCTCTGCCTGAACTTACCAGAACACCTAAACAGGATTATCCCCCGATTTCAATTCATCGGTTCAGAGGCAAAGCTTATGAAGAAGGAATAGAGAACCATATTATCGACGGCGTAAATGTCAGGATTTATAATCCCGAAAAAACTCTGGCCGACTGTTTCAAATTCAGAAACAAGATCGGAATGGATGTTGTGCTGGAAGCAATGAAGTTCTACAGATCCAAAAAGAGATTTGACATTAAAGCCATTACGATGTATGCAAAGATCTGTCGGGTAGAAAATCAGATGAAACCTTACCTGGAGGCAATGATATGACCAAAAAAATCATAAAAGACATGTCTGCTTCCGTCCACGCCCGACTGCTCAAACAGGCGAAAGAGGACAAAAGGCCATTCAATGAATTGCTCCAGTATTTCGCGATGGATCGATTGCTATACCGATGGAGCAAATCCACCCACTCAAAATCATTTATCTTAAAAGGAGCTTTGATGCTGAGAGTCTGGAAGGCGAGCGAGTTCCGGCCGACGAAGGATATCGATATGCTTGCCAGAGCCAGTAACGACGAAGCATCGATCATAAAAATAATAAAGGATGTGATCTCAGTTGAAGTTGAGTCAGATGGCCTCGTATTTCATCCCGATACAGTCACAGCTACAAAAATTACTGAGGACGCAGATTATGAGGGCCTGCGAGTTACTTTCGACGGCAATCTCGGCAATGCTCAGGTATCAATGCAGATAGATATTGGATTCGGTGACATTATATACCCATCACCCCAGGCAACAGAAATTCCACCCATGCTGGATTTTCCATTCGCCATACTCCTGTGTTATAGCCGGGAAAGCTCCATCGCGGAAAAATTTGAAGCCGCCATTAGTCTTGGAAACGCGAACAGCAGAATGAAAGACTTTTTCGATATCTGGAGCTTGTCACGGCAGTTTGATTTTAACGGAGAAAATGTGGCAGAAGCCACCCGTCTGACATTTGAGAAACGTAAGACTGAATTACCAAAAGACAACGGCATATTCTCAAAGGAATTTATCGAACTGAAACAAGTTCAATGGAACGCATTCCACAAAAAACTTGGTCAGGAGCACATACCCAAATCATTCGGGGATATCATAGCCGGCGTAGAGCTCTTCGTCGCACCGATAACAAAGGCTATCCTGGCTAAAGAAAAATTCTCTGGAATCTGGCAAGCACCAGGGCCTTGGAAAAACTAAAGTTCGATTTTAGCATCACTCCTGAATTCCGTGTGTTCGTCGTACCTGACGTAGCCCATCTGGTTAGTTACTAACGAAGTACTTCCAATCCTGAAATCCGGAACATTAAAGTGGTGATGTCCATAAATCCAATAATCGATTTTAGAATTCTCAATAGTGTTACTCAATTCTACTGCAAAGCCTTGATTTAACGGACTATCCTTATACTTCTCGGGATAGTTCAAAAAAGTCGGGACGTGATGGCTCACCACAATCGTCTTTTCAGCATCATTTTTTGAAAGAGCCGATTGAAGAAAGTCCTTGCTTGCCATGTGAAGTTCATTCACATTCTTCGGCTTAAAGTATTTGTCCTGGGACCGGATAGAATAAAAATCATTCATCCCTCTTTGTATCGCATTTTCGCGCGACGGGAATATCTGCGTCCATAAAGTAGTAAACACCAGCTTTACATGATTATGCTGGATGACGTTATTATTCAGTAACATAACATTGTCTCTGAGCTTCTCAATAAAGGCGCCGGATCTTTCAGTGATATCAGAATTGTAGTACTCGTGATTACCTGGTATCCAATAGGTATTCTCGAATCTATCCGAAACAAAATCGAGGAACTCGTTGAATTTATGTAAAACAGAAAAGGGAATAATATCGCCTGCCAATATTAA
Organism: Cyclobacteriaceae bacterium; assembly: GCA_025363495.1. Lineage (GTDB taxonomy): Bacteria > Bacteroidota > Bacteroidia > Cytophagales > Cyclobacteriaceae > ELB16-189. The sequence continues at coordinate 5,029 of JANYDR010000006.1, forward strand.
AATGTCACCTGATGGCTGAAGGGGATTCTCCTTAATAAATTTCCAGTTCTCCGGAAACTCCAGATGCAGGTCGGAACAATATTGTATTCTTAATGGAGTCAAAGCCATCCGGCAATTTACCTTTTTAATTCCTTCCACTGAATAAAGAAATCCAATGGCCGGCCGGGCACTTTCATTCCCAGCGCATTACAGATTTCGTTAACAGAACGATTTTCTTCGCTGATGAAAGTAAAGGGATTTCAGCGACCGGTCCAGGAGTAAGTGTTATTTTATGAATCGTATCAGCAAAACAAGTGGAATTTCTAATTCGCCGTTGTTGGTGTTTTTCAAACGATCATCCTTACGAGTGGCTGAACTTAAAGAAGAATTATCCCTGCTTATTTTCACAAAAATTCATCAAACTTGTGAATAAATGCTAGTATTTTTTCACAAAAATCATCAACTATTGTGAAATCAGTTTCAATGAAAAAGTCAAGTCTTATTATTCCAGCAATACCCTGGTTTAAACAATACACTCGATTTTCCACTGTAATTCGTACCCCTGAATTATTTACTACCAAAGTACCTTAATATGGCAGTCAAAGTCTACAGTTATCAACCAATCGAAATCAACGCTGGTTTCAGAATGGAATGCCTAATCGATTGCGAGGAAGATAAAACTATGCTCCAAGACCTGTTCGTAGATCTATGCTGCAGGTGTCTAGATAAGCATGATTTACTATTTGGTTATGACGAGAATAACGATCCGGTTGAGACAATGGATTATCCCGTTAATACAAGATTCTATATGATCTACAACAATTCCGATGATACAGTGATAGTGGTTAAAAGCGATCAGTTTAAAGATGACGAAATGTGACTCTGCTAAAAATAAAATGTCACCTTTTTTCAAATAAAGGTGACATTTTACAATAACTAATCGCCGATTTTACTATTCCGTGCCACCTGCCACTTGATGAAAAAATCAATTGGCTCAACCGGGTGGTCCATTCTCAAAGCACTACATACTTCTTCAATAGATCTGGTCTCATTTCCGACAAACGAGAAAGCTATCTCAGCTATTGACTTTGGTGTAATCTTGGCTACCTGTTGCTTCGGTTTTTCATCCACGTGAAACAATTCTTTTACAGATTTTTTCTTGCGACCTACTTCCTGGACATCACTCATTTTTATCTTTGACTTGCCCTGAAGAATTTCATTCTTTATCGCAGGGTTTGACTCAGCCACAATCTCAAGTCCCACACTAAAGTCATTGTCGCGTTTGATCGTGTTCTTACTAACGTTATGCTGCTCCGCCAAACGCTCAGCAGTTCTGCCTTCAGGTCGGGGCCCATTTTGGGCCCCGACTGAATCGACCAACCTTGCTCTTCCTTTTTCATTCCGGTACTGAAGACCACGGAAATAACTTTGTGCTTCAGGAGAAAGATTCCTTCTGCCTAATTGGGTTAGGATCATCCAGGCTTTTACTTCTTCTTCGTCATTAAAAGCAATCTTCTTGAATGGGAACTGAAGATTGTGTTTGACGCAGATCGCAAAGCGATTGTGACCATCGATCAGAACATATTTATCATCGACCGGCCAGAGAATTAATGGATCTCTGACACCCTCTCTCAAAATATTCTCCTCCAGCTGAGTTAGCTCCTCCGAGAACAGTTGAGGAATAAGATCTTTCAATTCTGGTCGGATGACGATCTTAGTCTTGATCTCATCATCTTCTAATAATTTGGCCTGGTTCAATCCCTGAAGAAGACCTTTGAATTTATCGTCTTTCATTTTACTATTTCTTTGGCAAGGTTCATGTAATCTTCCGCCCCATAGCTCTGAGGGCTGTAAGCAAATATGTCTTTCCTGTTGAGAGTGGCCTCGGCCAACGACACATTCGTGCGAATCACTGTTTCGAAAACCTTCTCCTTAAAAGTATCCTTTAGGTTTTGGGTGATTTCCTTATTCAGGTTGGTATGAGTTGTCTTGGTTATGGCCAGCCCAAGGACAAAAAGACCATTGTTAAGATTCTCTTTTATCGAAGAAATTAGCCCGTACATCGTATCTAGACCTTTCAAAGCAAAATATCCGGCCTCGACAGTTATTAGCACTGAATCCGAAGCGATGAGAGCGTTCTGAGTAAGTATCCCCAAGGAAGGCGGGCAATCGATAAGAATGTAATCGTAATCCTTTTCAATAGGCTCTAACTTCTTCTTTAGAAGAAAATAACTGTTAATAGTAGGTTGTAATTCTATCGCCGATAATTCAAACGAGGCAGGAACAAGGTGAAAGGTATCACTCACCTTTACTACCGGAAGGTGTTCCAGTTTCTGATTGAACACGTCAGATATTGTTTCCCGTTCATTCTCAATTCCTAACGATTGAGACAAATTTGCCTGCGGATCGATGTCTACCAGGAGCACTTTAAATCCCAGAATACTTAATGCACGACCCAAATTCAGAGAACTTGTAGTTTTTGCGCAGCCTCCTTTATGATTTGCAACACTGATAATTTTATTGTCCATATAGATTTGGTTTAGTGATGTAGATCCTGGTCCTGATCATGATCTTTCTTGTTTCTTCTTTTTTCCCTCTCATCTTCATCCATTGGATAATAGGAGTTCATTCCTTTGAGAATTGAAAGAGCAACTGTCAGCGCGGGCTGATTTTTATGAATAGATTCTCTTACGTGCGTCCTTTCAGCGCGAGTTCCGTTCCTAAGTGTATTCGCTACCAGGAAATATTCATTTTGATATCGGCTGTAGCTGAATGCATTATCAAATGATTTCTCACATTCGATTTTAAAGGTCTTGCGATCGAAGCCTGATTTGATAATCCCCGTGGTCGACCGACGATGTGTAGTCATTGGACTAAGTTTCAATCGCTGAGTTTTGTCCTTTCTTGAGATGATGATATGTACGTGAGCATTCAGGCCAGGCTTTTCCTGCCCTTGTCTGAATTCACCTGAGCGCACTTCTGGTTCTGACCCTTTAAATTTTCGGGAGTACTCTATTTTAGCAAACCACACCAGGTCAGAAGATTTTAGCCCCTTGTTGAAATTCTTCGCATACAGATCCATCACCTCTCGTGCGTACGCCCTTATCTTCCTAGGATCTTGCGAGATATGAGAAGCTTCCTTTTGTGAGAAATTCACTGTGACCATAAAGAACTTTGAATCCTTCTTTCCAAGCTTGTTGACATTGGAATCAATTGAATTAGAAACCTCGAGGCTATTGATTTGATCCTTCTCTGCTGAGAAAAAGTGCTCCTGCTCCTGCAAAGGCTTGCCCTCGTTTTCCTTGCAGAGATAATTAACCAAGGCACGACAGCTCCCTTTGTTGTTCCCCTTACCGCTATTTTCGACGTTTATGAATGGCATCTTAAATCGATTCTAAAAGCTTCCTGTACTTATCATCGATTGGCTTACGACTTGCGAGGGTTCCTTTGTTTTCCACTTCGTCCAGGTAATCATTAAAGAGCTTCCTTGCCTTTTGCTTTATCTCGCTTAGTTCCTTTAACCTGACTTCCGCAACCTTTCCCGAGAGACTCTTGTGGCTTTCAATCAGGGATTGTATGCTAGTGGCTACACCCTTTGATAGCGCAACGAAATCCTTCTTATCAGGAGCGATTTTGATATTATCGATCAGGGTTTTACTGATGATGCTCAGTTCCTCCAATAGAGGCTGGATCATTTGCTTCTCCTGCGTTTTAAAGAATGAGACTATCCTGGTATCAAGTTTCTTTATCTCTGCTCTTATGCTTTCAGAATCAATTTCCTTCGGATCTAAGCCAAGGACCTGGAAGTAGTTAATTGCCTGCTCCACGAAATCCTTAAGGCTTCGATTCTTCTTAGCAGCTAATGAGTTTAATGTCTTATGAGCTTCTTCACTTATCCTTACAAGCTTTTCCATTATAAAATCAGTAGTTGTTTACAGACTTGTTTACCGTTTTGTGTGTGTTGTAACGTCCAGACGATGATTCTAAAATCAGCAGTAAACTGGAACCTCGTTTTTGCAAAGCAAACGAGCATGATGGGGTTTTTACCCCATCTCCGCTCGCTGTTACACACACTGCATTACATAGACAGTTCATCATGGCTATTCCATTTGGTTTTAGAAACAATCATGTCCTTTGAGATCATCTCATTTAAATCTTTATGACCTTTGTAGAGATCTGACTTATCTAAGGCGCTTGGAAAATCTTTCTTCAAGGATTCAAAGCATTTTCTGCCCGCATCATCATTGTCAAAATATGCCTCTATTGAAATTCCAGGAACACTCAAAAGTTTCACCTTGGCACTCTCAATCTGGTTAACTGAATTCAAGACAATGAATGACAGCTTTTTTAGTTCGGGGCCCATTTTGGGCTCCGAGATTTTGAGCCAGGTTAGAAAGTCCATGAAGCCTTCAAACATTACTACCTTCTTAGAGTCGGGTTGAATAAATGAAGTGATGTCTTTCTTGTTCAAACATAGCTTCATGTATTTATTCCTAAGCTCTAATCCATCACTGTCATTTTTGAAGCAAATCGCGAAGTAGTTTTTATCCTTGATCTGATAGTACACTTCCTGGCAAAATTCCCTGGCGATAGAAAGGGATATTCCACGTTCCTTCAGATAGGATGTAAGCGCTGTATTTTCTAAAGGTTTGATCTTTCGGATCTCAAGTTTAACTTCATCAATAGCTTCCGGCTTTTGAAAAGAAAAAGATTTGGGATCGTTGTCAGCCAGTTTTGAGAGAAAATCTGAAACATCAATGTTCAAGATCTTTACTCCCAGGTCAACGAGCTTTCCACCAGATGATATGCCGTGATCGTACCATCTGTTCGTCACTGGGTTCACTTTAAAAGAAGGTGTTTTTTCATTTCTCAATGGCGAGAGATACCAGTAAGAATTTGCAGAAACCCTGGCTGGTTGAATTCCTAAAGAATTCAGAAATCCAATTATTGATATGTTGTTTGCTTCTTCGCAGTTCATTTTTTATTTCATTAGCAATTGATTCTCATTTTCTCATTCTCATTTTTTGTAAAGGTTCTCAGTGAGAAAAATGAGAATTATGAGAAAAGTGAGAATTATGAGAATTCATTTAAACTTCCGGTATAAGGTTGAAATTGGTATTCCTGTAGCTGCCTTGATCTGTTCCATCGTTGCATTATTCTCCTTCATGACCTTGGCCAGATCAAAAGCTTCATCTCTTCCACTTAGCATATCACCAGTTAAGTGATCCATTTCATCCACTTCTTCCTCCTGGGTTTCAAACCAAAGCGTGTCAGGGTTAAGACGGATCAATTTTGCCATCCGCTGATCCTCAACCATTCGACTCTTATCTCGTTTTAGAATTCTCCATTGAGTGTCTTTAGAGCTTTTGCGAATAAAGAAATCGCCGTCAAAGGCGTCACTTTTTGAACCACTTCCGCTCTGGAGATCAGACTCGGTTTTAAGGCTTCTCGTATGCTTCCTGGTATGGTCAACGACAACTATGGCTATTGAAAATTCCCGTGTAAGACGTCGCAGCTCACTCATGATCTGCATCGCGACATTTGACTTGTTAGGATCAAACTCACGAAAGGCAAACTTGTAATTGTCTATTACGATGAGTACTGGCTTATACCTCTGAATGAGTTCATTGATGAATGACTTCTCAGTTGCGAAATTGTTATTCGAGGAGTGCATAATAGCCCGATATGGGCCTGTAAAATTCTGGCTGACTTGTCTAAACAGAGAATTCATTCGTCGCTTCATGAACTCATGCTCCATCTCAAGATTGATGTACAGAGTATTGCCATTGATCTCGATAGCTTCAGTGCAGAACTCTTTCATTCCCTTAGCAACAGCCAGGCATAAATTCATTGACACAAGCGTTTTTCCTACTCCGCGTTCTGAGATGAAGTGGAAGAGTCCTCGCTGAAGTATGTAATTCCCCCAAACCTTAAGGATAGGGGGTAGTGTTTTTCCCTGTGCTGCCATCTCATCAAAATCTTGAGTGACTCGGTCGTCATTGTTCCAGGTAAATTCATTTTCATTCATAGGTTAGTGGTTGAGATTTTTGAAAAATCATTTAAACCATTTACCTTTGACGAACCAAGGAGCTGCAATTCCTTCTCGTCAAAAGAAATGATACCACGGCAAACACCGTGGTTTTTTTTATTTGAATTTTTTCTTGCTGAAGTAGTTTTCCACCACCGTGGCATCATAAAGTCTCCGCCGCCCCACCTTAATAGAAGGCAGGCCGTTGACAGTGTGCGTATGTAGCGTAACCATTGAGATCTTATACTTCAAAATGACCTCGGATCGAGTTAGGTACTGTACCGCTGGAGGTGATTGTTGCTCAGATCTTTTAGCAATATCCGGTAACAGTTCAATTAAGGCATTTCTGATTAAGAGGTTAATCTCCTCCTTATCTGGAAAGTTGATTGTGATATTTCGCATAGTTCAATAGCGTTAATGCGATACAAAACAACCACTCAGTAACATTCAGAGAGCTTAACTTAAGCCTTATAATTCCAATCAATGTGGGAATCAATGTCCTTGCCCTCTTGCAGCCTCTTTTCTTTCCAATATTTTTCATAGGTTTTAAACATTTTAATCATGTCGTTAATAAACCTATGATCACTAGCCTTATACCGTGAAACACTTACATGGGCTTGGGGATTTTCGCCGACATTAACTCCGAACGATTCGCCGAAGTCCTTAAGGTATTGTGTTACCTCTAAATCATCTGGATTCTCAAGCCACTTTAGAACAATGGGAATCTTTGCCAACACCAGCATATCCTTTTTCTTGCGCCTCACCAGCTGGGCTAACTTTTTAACTTGAGGTATTCCTGGCTCTTCAGGTATTCCAATCTTTTCAATAGGCTGAGAAAAAGCTGTCAGATCCAACTGCTGCCTATTGAAAATAAGATCCTCAATTTCTGCCTTTCGTCTTTGCGTCCAGTGCGCTAATTCCCAGACCACACATTCAGCTCGGTGGCATGAAATTCGATGGCGGATAAAAAATCCCGCGTCACCATCGATAGCCGACCCGGCATGTTTAACCCTGGGCTCCTGAATTTGATATCTTAAAAAGGCATCTAAACTCTCTAGAAAGTTACTGTAGAAGAAACGCTTTCTATCATAGTCTAAATCGCTTATCAAAGTTGAAACAAAGTCGATGCACCTCGACGGTCCTGCATTACATGCCGTAATAATAATAGCTTGTCGGATATCAAATTCTGTTGGTGGCTTTGGAAAATAAAGCGCTGTAAAGTTTTGATGCTCGAACTTCTTCAATCCTTCATTCAGGTGCCAGGGTATCCAATAATCAGGGGAGATAACTCGTCCAATAAAAATTTCCCTGAGTTTAACCCAAAAACTTTTGGCGGCCGACGTAAGAGAAACTTTCCCCATGACCCAATAATTAAGTAGAAATGCCTTCATCTTATTTAATGTTAAACGTTAAGTAATTCCTTATTAAGATCAGAAAGTTTTACCATTCACGGCAATTTTGTAACACTGCCTGTAATACTGGAACATAAAAAAAGCCCCAAACCTTTTAAGATTTGGAGCTTCTGGAGGTCTCGAGCGGATTCGAACTACCTTTTGTCATCTTGTCTTGAACGACTCAAAGTTATCTAAAAAGGTATCAAAATCTATTTTTCGAAAGAATTTGAGATAGTTTTGAATCAGCATGAATAAGATAGGAAAACGGAATTTGTTCAACTGATTGTTCAACTGCTACATTTACACTCACAGTCCATTCTGTGTTAAAGATCTTAAATATTTAGTCGATGAACATTCATTTCTCTTTGAGAAAACAGGGCCAGTCAGATCCGATTATCATTCTGAACGTGTTCGATGGCCGCTTTGAAGGAAGAAAATTCATGTACTCGACAGGCGTATCAATCGATCCTGCTGACTGGGATAAAAGGAAGAGCCGGGCAAAGTCCATTCTTTCACGAGCAAAAGAACTCGATGATCTGAATAAGTACCTGGACGCCCTGGAACAGATCATCATCAGCTTCAGAAGCGAGAGGCACAACAGCGCTACTCTCAGCCGGGAAGATCTGCGGTCCTATATCCAAAAGACCAGGCTGAACGAACGAAAGGAGAAGGAAGAGAAACTTCAAAAGGAAAGCGGCTTTTTCGCGGTTTGGCAAAAGATGATTGATTCTGCAAAGAATTCGTCGGGAGAAGACATTTCTTCCGGGACCCGGCGTTCAAAAACTCAGACTTTAAAGCTTGTTAGTAAATTTGCTGTTCTGAAATCAATGAGCCTGTCATTCGACAACCTGGACATGGACTTTTATCACAGCTTCGATCGCTACATGAAAGAGAAAAAGCTGAATGGCAATTCAAGGGGAAAGCACTTTAAAGAGATCAAAGCCATTTTGCGAGAGGCTATTGACCGTGATATCAAAGTGAATATGTCTTTTCAAAAGAAGAGCTGGAAAGTAATCAGAAATCCGTCCGATAGTACTTATTTAAACTACGAGGAAATTAAAAAGCTTCTGGCCCTGGATCTCACCGGCGCTTTAGAAAAGCAACGGGATATTTTTGTCATGGCATGTTTTACTGCAGCCAGGCATAGCGATTGGCATCAGATTAATCAATCCAATATTATAACTGAAAATAACAAAGAGATCCTGAAGATTACGCAGAAGAAAACTAAAGAGACAATCCATATTCCTATTCACCCCATCGTTCGATTGCTTTTGAATAAATACAATGGCCAGCCGCCTAAAATAATCAGCAATCAGAAATTCAATGACGCGCTAAAAGATATCTGCGAACCGGCGAAACTTGGAACGGTAACTATTAATAGCCAGGTGGTAGATAAGTGGACGGAGATCTCAACACACACGGCCAGGAGATCCTTTGCTACGAATGCTTATCTATCTAAGAGCATGGAAGTACACCAAATAATGAAATGTACCGGACATCGGTCTGAACAGACGTTTCTAGCTTATTTGAAATTAAATGGGAAAGATTACGCACTCGAGGCGGCCAGCTCAAAGTTTTTTACGGATGACTCGCTATCCATTATGTCAAAAGCATCGTAGCCAAATGCCTACCCATTAAACAGACTCTCCTCCCCAGAGGCAAATGTAAAAAACCTCTTTTTAGAGGCTTTAGCATTGAGGTGGTCCCACTAAAAAGCGATAAATTGTAATAATGACCCCAAATTCTGAGATCAGTAATTTAATAGACCAATTCGATTACTCTAAGTACGAAACACCCGCTGCGCAACTCAAAGCTCGTTGGGAAGCATCGATAGATGCATTGACAAAGAAATTACTTCAGACTGAAATCGATGCGCTAAACTTTTCCTTTCACGATGGCGAACCCCAATCCATGTTCTCAAATACGGATGCAAATGGTGAAGTACACGAATATCCTTCGATAAAATCACTCGATTTAGAAAGTTTATCTTATTTGGAGGCAAGACTGAATGAAACTCCAAATAGTAGGTTAAAGGTTAGATATAGTCAACTTCTATTCAACGCATTGAAAAAAGGAAATGGTAAGTTTGCCAAAGAAGCAATTGATAGGAATATAGAACTAATTTCCGCCGCTCGTGATGGCAATGATGACCATTTATATTCCGATATAAGCAATGCGTTACATATCTCGTTTAAGAGTAAGTATCGCGTAGAGGATGTCAAACAAATTATTTTAAATCGAATTGTCGACGACCCTGATCCTTATGAAGCATTCGTAATTCTAGTTCCTCGAATATTGGATTTCAACAATTTACTAACTCGCCCTGAACTGGAAGCTCTTGCTTTAAAAGCAAATAAGATTTGGGAAGGCTCTGAAAAATTGCCTCTATCATCGATTGAAAGAATATGTGAAAATGGAATTTCAATTTCCAATCGGTTAAATAGTGATCGAAAGCTTTGGTATTCCCGCATGGGAACAATGTGGGAGAAAGCTTTAAATAGTAGAAAAAAAGATGATACATCTGGAATGATGCCAATTCATTTTTGTGAGCTTGCCATTGAGAATTTTCAAAAGGCTGGTGAAAAGGAAAAAGAAAAAGAACTTCTGAAACTACTCACAGAATTGCGAAGCAACCTTAAACTGAACACATTCGAAATTACATTTACAGCCGAAGAAACTGAGCAATTCAGATCAACAAATAAACTGTTTGTTTCAAGGGTATTAGAACTAGAACCGGAAAAGATTTTTGGATTTCTCGCATCAGACGAAACTCTTTTCCCAAATACGCAAAAACTAAAAGAAGCAGTGAAAGGACGTGGAAATTCTTTCTTCGATTTCGCACAGGTCATTAAGTTCGATATCAACAAAAACAGCAGGCAAGAAAATACTCGTTTAATAGACGACGTCAAACTTGAAGCCTTGATGGAAGAATATCAATGGTATTTTAAGTTTATTTCGATGCCGGTGCTCCGAGGAATATTCGTGGATGGAAATAAAGCGGGTAAGGTTGGAGTGAAGGAAATGGTGGATTTCCTTCGTAAAAATTCTTGGTTAGCTAAGGGAATCATTTATAAAGACTCTGGTGGAGAACCTTCTCGACATAATTGGTTGGCGATGATTGCACCAGGTTTGCTCGAATTCTTCATTCAAATCAAGGCGATACGATACGGTGGAATTAATTATCAAAATTATATTATGTGTGTTGACTCGCTCGTGATTAAATTCGAAGGAATTCTCAGAGATTTTGCAAGGGTGCTTCGTGTAGACACTGTTGTAAGAACCATGGGAAATACTAGAGAAGCCTATATTGAGGAATTACTTTCTAATCAAAAAATTAAGCAAACGATTGGCCAAGATGATCTGCTTTTATTCACATATTTATTTACAACCTCTGGCCTAAATCTTAGAAATAATATTGCGCATGGCTTTCTAAAATATAATGAATATAGCTTATCAACAGCTTTAATGATTGTTGCAGCACTCCTTAGAATTTCGAGATATCAGGTTAACACCAATAACCTTGTTATCTGAATCTTAAACGTACCGGGTAAATGACTGTCAATTTTAATACTAGATTGTCTGATGATGGAGAGAAATTATTTGGTGGCCAACGGGTATTTTCAACTGAAGAAAGGGAGCGCCTATACCAAGACCTTCTTGCTGATTTTTTTGAACAGCTACTATTATTTGATAAAATTTCAATAAAAGTTGAGCGCGATAATTGGCCATTGGCAATCTTGATTCATGAATTAGGGCTCGATTTGACGCAAGAATGTATTCAAGATGGCACAATTGAAATCATTCTTTGGACTCAACAACTCTTTATTACCTCTGGTGAGAATGGCAAAACGGATGATTTGAGTTTAGGCGGAATTCCTCCTCTCCATGCAGGTCGGATGACATCTCCTCGGCATTCAGATCCAGAAGAATCAATAAAGCAGGTTTTTAAAACAATAAGTCATCAATACTCTAAAGAAGAGAAGAAAAGATTTATTCAAAGGGTTGCCTATCGTATCCAAGGCGACGATCACAATTTAACAGATAGAACTAAATCTCTGATTTTGGACGCTTACAAGGCGAATCATTTGGCAGACATCGGATTGCCATATGATCGTGACCCGGACAGGCTATCCTATGAACAACGACGAAGACTATTACTTCTGGCTGGCGATATAATAGACGTGTCTTATATGGCGTCTAAGAATTATTGTAGCATGAACAAATACAATTCTACTCTTATAGCGGAAAGTACGCTGAAAAATATTGGTAAGTCTTTAAGAATGAGCGGCGGAATGGAAGAAATTGCCAAGCTCGAAAAGATGCCTGACCTTAGGAACATATTTCGAGAACAAAAAATTGATTTCCGTTCAGCTGTAAAATTTAGAAATAAGGCCACTGCTATGAAATTTCGAGAATGGCTTGCAACGGCAACATCCAATCAAGAGGCAGAGTATATCACAAAATTATATGTTGATGAACTAGTAAATCGCTCAGGCTATTTCGATACAGTAAAATCGAAATTAGTAAAAACCTTTTTTGTCACAACAGTTGGTGCAGGAGTTGGAGCAATTGTCGCAGGCCAAGCAGGTGCGGTCTTTGGTGCGGCTGCTGGAAAAGCAGTTGACATAGTTACCGATTTTTCTATAGGGTCATTTGACGCATTATTCCTTGACCGAATTTTAAAAGGCTGGACACCAAGATTTTTTGTTGACGAATTGAGAAAGATAATATCTGACAATGAAGAGAACTAGATAGCGTATAATCACTTTTTGGCACATTCGAATATGCTTTTAACTTTCATCGTCGAGGAAGTCGTTTCGAATCTCATAGAGAGGATCGAATAATCTAAGGAGAAATTCCCGAAAATAATACTGTTCGTTAATGTAGTCCACAAGGAATAAAGGAAAATCGCCATGATATAACGATGGATGATTCTCATAGCCGTATTTTGTTACGTGAGCATAATCCGCTTTTGTATAAAGAACAAACAACCTTCTAATTAGTCCGGTCGCTCTTATATTGTAATTGAAACACAAGGCATCTTCTAACATTATACTTTGATATTCTTCCCAACTCATTCCACCCCAGTCTCTTTCAAATTTTTCATTTTCATGATTTGTAATCATCAAATCAACCGAGTCAAAAGCAATTTTTGTAATTGAATTACTCCAAGTCATCGTCAAATCCCCAAGAAAATCACTTCCGTTGTTGATTGATTTTGATTTGTTTTCTAATCCGGGAATGATTTTTAAGATATCTACCTTTTCATCGCTTACTGAGTTCAGTTTAAGTTGACTAATCCCGTTAGCTAACAGGTAATTATCACTTGCAACCTTAAAAGGATTAATTCCTGCAACGATAATAGAATTTGGCAAAAATGGTAACTCTGGATATGCTTGGGAGGTGAATACAAATCCATGAATGTTTTTTGCTTCCATTAATTGGGAAGCATAAGATGAAATTTTCTCCATTCGTCTAATCATCTCAGAAGAAACCTTTTCTCCTTTTTCCGAATTCCAATCCTCAATCTTATCCCACGTAACCTTAAATATTTCAAAATTCTTTTGTGAGAAAATGCTTTCAGTAATGTGAACGATATCTGCTTCAGCGGGAAACCAAAGCTTTAGTCTTAAAGTTGTTACATCGTCATTTTCACAAAAAGGGACAAATGCGATGACTGGCTTTTCGTCAAATAAGAAACTATGAATTGTTGCTTCACGCACAATACGTTCTTCCATTGGGGAAATCAATACATAACTAATGTCATCTTTACTCATGGTTGGAAAGATGCCATTTATATGGCCGGCATATCCTAAAAGCTCTGTATAAGCTTGACGCTCGGTCTGAGCGCTCTTTTTTATCTCGATAATTGCAATCCCGGAGCATCCTTCAATCAAGCCCAAAAGATCAACTCTGATGGTACTATCGCCTTCTTTTTTAAGAGGAACTTCACAGCCAAACAGTGCTAGGCCGTGTATGTTCTCGAAGAGCTCTTGATATCGGTCTATCACTTCATTAAATATTAATTTCTCCGGAGATAGATTATTTATTGAATTCTCATCTTCGTCAAAAGTATATTTTTCAGGGAATTTAAAATCATC
>JANYDR010000250.1 GCA_025363495.1 Cyclobacteriaceae bacterium
GGGCCTTTCTTCTCCAGTTTGTTCTTATCACAAGCTGATTCATCTGTCGCTTGATGAAAAGTATCGTGTGCATAGTGAATGCTCTCCGCTTAATGCAATGAAGTCGGTGAGCTGGTTTGTACTGCCACCAGTTCAGGAGTACTATTTCAAGTCCAGGAATCTATCATATCGCTCACTTCCAACGTATAGAAAGGATTGTGTCGACCCTTCTTCTGTGGCTTCAATGGACATCATCTATCCAAAATTCAATTCAAAAATCTATCTGCCGGTCCAACTGAACGGAGTGCCTGGCAGCACTATTTTTGAGGCAACTCACAGAAATCCTTTAGCAATTATCTACTGGCATCTGGACGGCCAATTCATAGGAAGCACCAAAAGGTCACATCATTTTTCAGTTTCTACGGAAGAGGGTCAGCATTTTCTTACCTTGGTAGATGATGCAGGTGCTACTTTGCAGCGATCATTTGCCGTTATTTCTGCGCATTAGGTGGCTTAAATGTAAGATTTTGACGGAAATTGAATATTTTTATAAAAAGCGTAGAGTTATTATTGTAGCGTTTATATCTAAAACAACACGAATGAAAATAATTGGCTTAGTCTGTTTACTGCTTTTTGCTCTTATTGGGCAAGAGGTAATGGCTCAGGAAATAATGACTGTTCGTAGCAGTTTTGTAGTTGTTGTGGGTTCGTTTTCCGTGAAAGATAATGCTACTAAGTTTACCAAATTGGCAAAGAAAAAAGGACTCAATCCACAGGTTGAATTAAATAATTTTAAAAATCTGTACTATGTGGTAGTGCTTGAAACAGAAGATCGTGATGCTGCTTTGGCAGAAGCCAAAAGAATTCGCGAAACCGGCTCTTTCCGTGATGCCTGGGTTTTTAGAGGTGCAGTAAAAGATCTTGCAGCTGCTGATGAGCACAAGGATTTTCATCCAGTGGTCGTAGAGCCTGTGAAGACCTTACCGGTTGAAGAGTCACCGAAAATTGAGACAACTCTTGAGCCTGAAATAAAGAAAATGACCGCTGCTGATTCTGCCAAAATAGTATCTGATAGAATAAAAGAGAAGGTTGACAAGCAAGTAATGGCAACCAAGAAGGGGGAAATCGGGAGATTGGATTACATTTTTTTCTACAAGGATGCAGCCGTATTGAGACCGGAGTCAAAATTTGAAGTCGATAAGCTGGTACAGATAATGAAAGATAATCCAAAGCAGGAAATCAGGATACATGGTCATACCAACGGTAATGACCCGGGAAAAATTATTCGACGTGGCCCTACAAGTACTGACTTCTTTTCGCTCGATAATACTATCGAAGACTATGGTTCAGCAAAGACCCTTTCTGAGCAGCGAGCTGTTGAAATTCGCGATTATCTTATCAACAATGGAATCGACAAGAAAAGAATGACTACAAAGGCATGGGGAGGAAAGAAACCTCTTTATAAAGTGGATGACGATAAGGCTGAAGCAAATGTGCGTGTCGAAATTGAAATCGTAAAATAGCCATGATCACCGCGGGCATTCCTTTTGCTAATTCATAGGGTCTTTTATAAACCCTTCTTTTTAGGGCCATGCACCAAATTTTCGATTATTTCTTACCTTCGAGGAATTGAAATTCTTTAGAAATATGAGGGTATTTACAGTTTCACTATTGGTAATTGCATTTTCGGCCCTCTGCACTTCAGTGGCTGCGCAAACATCTTCTGAAGAATATTACGTAACGATAGGCGCCTTTGGCGTTCAGGAAAATGCCATTCGCTATACCAATAAGGCAAATAAGATGGGATTCAGCTCTCATTATGCAATCAATTCTTCACGCAAGCTTTATTACGTCTATCTTCTCCAAACTGAAGAAAAGAGAAAGGCTCTTGCATTCCTGTTCAAGCTAAGGGCAGAATCTGAATTTAAAGAGGCTTGGATTTTTACCGGTCATCTGGGTGAATATCCCACTGCTGCGGTGGACGAGAAGCGAGTAGTTGAAATTCCAGTGGTTCAAACTCCGGTAGTTGAAAAAACTGAACCGGTTATTAAAATTGAGCCTGTAATTGAAACAAAGCCGGTTGTCAAGACCGACTCCTCTGCCATTGTGAAGCCAATTGTAAAAAAGGTTGCCAAAGGAAAGTTCTTCAATTTTCAATTTATAAATAAAGAATCCGGACAGCCAGTAAGGGGAGAGTTGCATTTTGCGGAATCAAACAAGGCTACGCAATATCAGGCTTATAAGGCAAATGAATTGATCGATGTGCCGCCGCCGCGTAATGCCTCAGGCGCCTTGTTTATTACTACAGTTGCACCTGGATACAAGGTGCTGGAAACAACTATAAACTATAAGGACCCACTTCCTTCGTCCTCGGGAACTGGCCCTGATGGAGAACTCATCGTACCCCTTAGTTTGGAACGCGCCAAGAAAGGTGATTACATTGAATTTAATAACGTAAGCTTTTACCGGAATTCAGTTATAATGCAGCCTGAGTTTAAAGATGAAATGGATGGTCTGGTAGATCTGATGAAAGAAAATGTTAATTACAAAGTAAGAATTCATGGTCATTGCAATGGCAATGAAGCTCGCGATATCATTACCCTTGGCAGCAGTGTTAAGTATTTTGAATCGGATCCAGGTAATGAAAAGAAAAATGGCTCCGCAAAGGAGTTGACAGAATTAAGAGCTGAAGCCGCAAGAAGGTATCTTATTTCCCAGGGTATTGATGTAGAGCGGATCCTCACAAAAGGAGAAGGGGGCAAAGAAATGGTCTATCCTCAGACGAGCGTTTACGCCAATTACAATGATAGAATTGAAGTGGAGGTTGTCCGCCACTAAAAGAGGAAAGTGAAAAGCTAACAGTGTACAGAGGCATGCTCAAACTTTAGGCTTTTAGCTTTCCACTTTAAGAAGTCATTGCCTTCAAAATATCATGATGTGTAATGATGTGGACTTTTTTGGTTTCATCCCTTACCAAAAGAGCTTTATTGTTTTTATTAAGCATCGACGATAACACATCAAGGGTTGTATCCAGAGCCACAAACTGCATTGGCTTGTCCATCAGATCACCAACTGAACTGTCTTTGACTGAAGGATTTTCAATTATTTTTTCCAGCAGGTTCGCCGAAGCGACACTACCTACAAATTCGAGTTCATCCACTACCGGTATCTGATCAATACCTTGCTGATTCATTATTTTAATTGCCTCACCTATCCTGGCACTTTTCTTTACAGTAAACAGACTGTCTTTGTTATCCCTGTGTAAGATAATATCACGTGCCGACGAAAAGCTTCGTTCTTCGAGGAACCCATGATCTTTCATCCAGTTGTCGTTGTACACTTTATTCAGATAGCGGGTTCCATGATCTGGCAGAAGTACGACCATAACATCATCTTTTTTCAAATGCTCACGTGCGTATTCCAATGCTCCATGCATAGCTGAACCGCTGCTCCAACCAACAAAGAGACCTTCCTCGCGTGAAAGTCTTCGGGCCATGATTGCACCATCTTTATCGGTAACCTTAATGAAGTGATCAATCATATCGAAGTCGACATTTTTTGGAAGAATATCCTCACCAAAACCCTCCGTCAGATAAGGATAGATTTCGTTCCTGTCAAAGATGCCAGTCTCTTTATATTTTTTAAAAACAGATCCATACGTATCCACACCAACCGTTATCAGTTGTGATTTTTGCTCTTTCAAAAATTTGGCTGTGCCGCACATCGAACCACCGGTACCCACCGTTGCAACATAGTGGGTAATCTTTCCTGCACTTTGCTTCCAGATCTCCGGACCGGTAGATTCATAGTGTGCCGCAGTGTTTGATAGGTTGTCGTATTGATTTGGATAGTATGAGTTAGGAATATCTTTATTCAGCTTTCGTGCCACGGAATAGTAAGACCGAGGATCCTCTGGCTCAACATTAGTAGGGCATACGATTACTTCAGCACCTACGGCTTTTAAGATATTTATTTTTTCCTGTGATTGCTTATCAGCCATGGTGAATATGCACTTATAGCCCTTTGCAATCGCCGTCAATGCGAGACCCATGCCTGTGTTACCCGAAGTTCCTTCAATAAGGGTTCCTCCCGGACGAAGAATACCAGCTTTCTCGGCGTCTTCAACCATTTTGAGAGCCATTCGATCTTTGGTGGAATTTCCAGGATTAAAATATTCGACTTTAACGAGCATAGTTCCTTCAATTCCAGCGTTAAGTTTATTGAGTCTCACCAGCGGCGTGTTGCCAATGGTCTCCACAATCGAGTTATAAATCATAAGAATAATTATTGAGTCGCAAGGTACAAAAAAGCCTAGGAGACCGAACAGATGTTAGTCAATGGATTTTAAGTTGTAGCTCCTGCCAGAAGGTACATAACAGCCATCCGGATGGCGACGCCATTTTCCACCTGGTCCAGAATGATTGAATGGTGAGAATCTGCCGCATCACTGCTTAATTCAACTCCACGGTTAATAGGACCTGGGTGCATAAGCACGATATCCTTTTTTAAACTGTCAAGGGTTTTTTTTGTGATTCCATAGTAGAGGGAATATTCACGCAACGATGGAAAATATTTTATCTGTTGCCGCTCCAGTTGTATACGGAGAACATTTGCCACATCACACCATTCAAGTGCCTTTTGAAGATCCCACTCCACCCTCACACCTAATTGCCCGATAAACTTTGGCAGAAGGGTAGGAGGTCCGCAAACCAGAACTTCCGCCCCTAGTTTTTTCAGGGCGAAAATATTGGAAAGGGCCACTCGTGAATGCAGGATATCGCCAATGATTGCAACTTTTTTTCCCTTGACCGTTTTTAATTTTTCGCGAATAGAATAGGCGTCCAGCAAAGCTTGCGTTGGATGCTCATGCGTACCATCTCCTGCATTGATGATATTTGCCTTAATATGTTTCGCTAAAAAATGCGGGGCCCCTACACTCGCATGACGCATTACGATCATATCGACTTTCATAGCCAGGATATTGTTGACCGTATCAAGTAGTGTTTCGCCTTTTTTTACAGAGCTGGTGGAGGCTGAAAAATTGATTACGTCAGCAGAAAGTCTTTTTTGGGCAAGTTCAAAGGAGAGTCGTGTACGTGTGGAGTTTTCAAAAAA
>JANYDR010000036.1 GCA_025363495.1 Cyclobacteriaceae bacterium
TTTGTCGCGAGGTCATAATCATAAAATTCACGAACACCATTCTTCTCAGCGTAATTCACAACCAGTGCTAATGGGTGAAAACTAAATCCCTTTCCACTGAGAATCCGAAAATCTTCCTGATTATAAAAATCAATAGATTCAATTATCATGGGGGCCTGATTAACTCCACCGAGCGCGGTAACATTCATGCTATCAGATTTCAAGTCCCATCGAAGAATATCAGCACTGAAGTCAACATTAAAAAAAGAAGAAGTAAAAGGGGCATCGTGGAGAGGACCTTTACTTCGTTGTAGTGAAAGCCTTTGCTTACCATAATCAAACCGAAGCTGAATACTTGGATGAGAAATGGAATCGTTATCCTGATAAATCCGGATCATTGCCTGCTTCGCAGTGACTACAGAATCCTGGAATTCAAAAAGACGTGATAAGGCCGTAAATTTTTTATCCGACGCATCCATCACCTCCAATTTTGAATAGTCTCCACTTACGGAAGAACTATAGATACGACGGCCATTAAGGGCAAAGCCACCATGATATTTCATTTTATCATTGCTGAGCCCCAGTATTGGAACATTGCTTTGAAAGGACATGAAGCGTGGATAATTAGAAGTCATTTTATCTTTATGACTCAAGCTTTTAAATTCAAACACTCCATCCACTTTACCTGCAATCTTCCCGACATAAACGAGTTTACCTTGTTCGGCCTTGACTTGCGGCTTGTCTACATTGAAGTTAAACTCCTTGAATTCAAAATGGACAGAATCGGACCCTAACCCGGCCGGTGCCCAGCCAAAGGATCCTCGTTTTCCCACAAATGTTCCGTCTCGAAGTGAAAGCGAGCCACTTGTATTTTTCAAGAAGGCAGAATCATAAGATGTCGAGAAATTAAAGGTGACACCCTCAAACTTTAAAATAGCACCCGTCAAAACAGGTTGAGGCATTGGTTGCTGCATCCATGAAGACAATGCGTCTTTAGCAACTTTAGTAGTGTCATCCTGCCACACGGTATTATTCTCCTGTTGAGGACTATTCTTATCCCATTGATTAAAGTTGTCGGTTGATTTAGTTGTGTCCGGGACTTCAACACGCGGGTCTTTTATATAGTCAAATGTATAGGCATCGGCTTCTGCATAAAGTCGGTAGGATCTTTCATAGTGCAGCGCGTGGTACTCAAAAAAATCGCGGGTATAATGGAAGAATGCAGCTGTCTTGTTTCCGTCTTCTTTTTCGATGACGAGCTTTGCCACTTTAAGAAACGTTGATAATTTCTCCGCATCCGCATGCTCGCGCTCTACAATAAAACCTATTGATCCATAAAAATCAGATAATAACGGAAAGGGTTTATATCGTTTTTTACGAAGGATTTCTGCCTGTCGTTTCACAAGGTCCTGCTGGTCCAGGGTAAGGCTATGCCAGGCTGTAGCAAAAACTCCGCCCACCATAGAAGCTTCATTGTTCTGACTATTTTCCAAAATTACCCGCACACTATCCTGATAAGACAGCTTATAGGCTTCATTCGTCTGCGCCTGGATCAGGCTAGTCGGTAGAATTAAGAATAAGAAGTACGAAAAAACCTTTTTCACGCGGCCAAACCTTGAAATTCGTAAAATTATTTGGATTAACCCGGACCCGGAGTAATGCTATAACGGAAAACCACTCCAAATCATTGGGTGGCATTCTCTTTTTAAAATATTTTATCCAATAAAAGAGAGGCCCAGGTTTCACGTTCGTCCCGATGCTGCTCTTGCAACCCATGCCTTTTTGCTTCTTCCAAAAGGTCAGAAATATCTTTTGTATAAAATCCACTCAGAAGTAACTGCCCCCCGACCATAAGGTTTTCTGAATAAACTTTCATCTCTGCCAGCAACACATTCTTGTTGATGTTTGCCAAAATAATATCAAACCTCTTGGTCCACACAAAGTCACCAATGGTTCCCTGACGAATAGTAATGTTTTGACATTTATTCACTCGTGCGTTGTCTTCACCATTCTCAATACTCCAATCATCAATATCAAATGATTCAATACTTTCTGCACCACGCTTAGAAGCCATCACCGATAAAATGGCAGTGCCACAACCGGCATCCATTACGTACTTATTGAGATGGTCTATCTTCAATTGATTTTTTATCATCAGATAAGTCGTTTGATGATGACCCGTGCCAAAGGACATCTTTGGTGTAATGATAATTTCGTAGGGATATTTCTTATCAATCTTGTGAAACTCTGCGCGGATAAGGCACTCATCCTCCACAATCACCGGGTCTACATTTTTTTCCCACTCCTCGTTCCAGTTTTCTTTATGGACTTTATCCTGAAAGAAAATCAGTGGTTGCACATGCTGATACTTTTCCTTTATAAGTTCTACGAGAGCGAAATCCACTTTCTTTTCCTCCGTATATGCTTCAAATCCTTTTTCATTTTCTAAAAAAGTATCAAAGCCAGCCTCTGCCACTTCTGCCATGAGAATCTCAGCAAAGTCGGGATCACAGATAACCTGAAGTCGTGTATAGTACAAAGTGTGTTAACAAGAAGACAACTTATTCAACCTCCACTACCATCTCAATCTCCACAGCCATGTTAAGTGGAAGTGCGTACATGCCTACAGCGGAGCGTGCATGCTTTCCTTTTTCACCAAATACGGCAACCATAAAATCGGAAAAACCATTAATGACTTTAGGCTGGTCCGTGAAACTCTCTGTGCAGTTCACCATTCCTAAAACTTTTACAATTCGGTTAACTTTATTCAAGTCTCCAATTTCAGCTTTTAGGGAAGTCAGAAGATTGAGGCCAGTTAATTTGGCAGCTTCATACCCTTGTGGAATTGTTAGGTCTTTTCCCACTTTGCCAGTAATGTAAGTACCATCAGCATTAGAGGGGCCATGACCGGATAAAAAAACAAGATTTCCCACACGCACTGCTTTTACGTAATTGGCGATGGGCGCTTGCGGAGCTGGAAGTATTATTCCTAACTCTTTCAACTTCTTTTCAACATCGGGTTTTTGAGCGAGTGATGAGCTGATAACAGCCAACACAAAGCAAAGGGTGGCGAGGGTTCTCATTGGTTTTTCTTTTTTCTCCAAGATAAGGTGTTACCATGAATTTTTTAACTTGGTTTCTTTTAAGTGTATGGATGATAAAAAAAATCGTTGTTCCTGGTGCCTCAAATTCGAGAAGTACATCAAATATCATGATGAAGAATGGGGTGTCCCAGTTCACGATGACAGGACCCATTTTGAGTTTCTGGTGCTGGAAGGTGCACAGGCAGGGTTAAGCTGGTCTATGATCCTTAACAAACGAGAAGGGTATCGCAAAAATTTCGCAGACTTCGACCCCATCAAAGTTTCAAAATTTACTCAGGCACGGATAGAAAAAATTTTACTTGACCCTGGAATCGTGCGCAACAGACTTAAAGTTCAAGCCACAGTAAATAACGCAAAGCATTTTCTCGCGGTGCAAAAAGAATTCGGAAGCTTTGATGCCTATATCTGGAGCTTTGTGAAAGGCAAACCTATTATTAACAAACCCAAACAGTTAGGAGAAATAAAACCGACATCCAAAGAATCGGACGCGCTTAGTAAAGACTTGATTAAACGTGGATTCAAATTCGTTGGAAGTACCGTGATCTACGCTCACATGCAAGCCTGTGGGTTGGTGAATGATCATTTGGTGGATTGTCATCGATATAAAGAGACGATACGCTTGCGGTGATATTACAAAAAAAGATATCTATAAAAAGCATAAAAACCGAGTCCCAATAAAGTAAGCCCCGGAATAATCTTAACCCACTTGCTTCCCTCAACATACGGCGCAAGACGCTGAGCAAAAAAGATAAGCACTGATAACAATGCCATTGCTCCAACGGCGGTACCTAGTACATAAACATGCAATAATCCAGCTGTACCGATCTCAATCCACCCCTGTACCTTCATATAAGCGGTAAAAGCCATCCAGTAAGGTATCGCCATTGGGTTGAGTATACTCAATACGAGTCCTCTTCTGAAACCACTTTCACTAAATTTTTTCGCAAGTGCAGAGGGTTTCTTCGAAGGCACCAGATTAAAAATGCCAAGGCTAACCATGACGATAGCGGCAATCAATTCAAAATTCTGAACGATTACCGGCGATGACGAAATCAGGTATTCAAAATGAACGCCGATCCACGCATAAGGATATTCAACAATAGCGACCGCCAAAGCAAAACGTAATGCTGTACCAACTCTCTTCTCAAGCCCCAATTGCAAGACTGTCAGGTTGAGTGTTCCGGGTGGGATAGATCCAATGAAACTGAAAATAAAACCTAAAGAAAATACCTGAAGATAGGCCATGCTAGGAACGGGCGGTCAGGGCTTTGAATTTTTGATAAATTTCCCTTGCCTCCTGGAAGGAAATATACGCAACACCGCGCTTATGATTCTCTGCACTGATGCGATAAATGTCACTCCAATGACGCCATAACACTCCCAATGCTTTTGCAAATGAAAAGCCTGGATGGTATATATGAGCCGGTTCTGCTCCGCAGCCGTTGAGTTCTACTATTTTCACTCTTCCGTTTTCAAGATCTTCTACATTTGCTACACGCAAATCAAATCTTCCAAAATAAAACCCTTCAATTTGCTTACTGATGTTGTCAAAAGAAGCTGAAAGCTTATCGGAGATCAGATGATTCTCATTTAAAAATTTCGTGCCAAGACAATGATTGCCGATGGAAACCAATTCTTTTTTTTCTCCGGAAGGTATAACACCTGATAACTGGTCATGATAAACCTGTTTCAACGTTTCCCATTGAAGCTTAGCCCGCTCCTTTTCTAAAATTAATTGCCGTAGTGTTTTTGTACCATCGCCCGTCACCGATAACATTTCCTTTCCAACGATGGAAGTCACCTTTCCGGAAGACTCGCTTGGGTATCGCACGTAGAACACGCCGAATTCCAGCGGAAGATCTACTAATTCCTGTGCCAGGAAATCAATCTTTATCTCTGCCAGATAATTTTCAATCTCCTGAGGGTTTTTTATTTTTCTCACCATCCAGCCACGCTCACCAAGATCTGGTTTAAAGATCAATGGAAAAATCAATCCGCTTTCCTGAAGTTTGTGAAGAACACCATCTACTGTAACCGGAAGTTTTATCAGAATGGTCTTAGGCTTATAAGGTTCAGGCACCAATTCAAGTACTTCAAATTTGGATTCACCAAACATACCTCCCATCAATATGCCTGGATTGGAGGCTGAAAAATAAACCAGCGATCTGGTCTTTAACGAAAGCCAAAGCCAATAAGGAAAAAGAGGAGCCTGAAGTATGCCAAATGGCCAATACTCCCAACTTCTGACTTTAATAAAAAAATTGCTATGAAAAATTCGCGAAATGAAATTCATCGCTGCACCTCAGCGTGCGGTCGCCATGGCTTCGTTGTGCCGCATCGTACTTACCGCTATACCAAAATCAGGAGGGAACGTAACGTAAGGTGCTATTTCACGAAGTCCTATTTTCATAATCGCCATGTGATGAACAGCATGCTCAATGTTATAGGTAAGCTCCCGGAAATAATTGGTCTCAATAATGATACAGTCTTCGTTATCACGTTCATAACCAACCTCAAGCTTTAATGATTGGTCCTCTTTCTGCCCTTTAATAAATTCACGTACCTGGCTGATAGCATTCAAGGCAATAAACTTATCTGACTCAATAAGCTTATCATGAGAGCGCTTGTCGTAGTTGACAACACCTTTTTGAAATCCCTGCTCAAGGCACAAAAAGAATTCAAGCGTATGCCGGGAGTGCTGACCAATGGTGGAATTGCTCAACGCTACAGAAGGCCTGGCAAAATCTCTCTCGTCCAATTGACCAATAATATTCGCCAATTGATCGAGGATGTTAGTACAAGCGTCTGAAAGTTGCATAAGCTGCAAGTAGGGTTTACAAATTTAAGAGAAAATTAACCGATATACGAGGGCTTGTCCTCACCGGATTTAGGGTATATACTTTTTCCAGTTTTGGTCAGCCTTCACTTTCAACCCCTTCTCATTTTTGTTCCAGGTCGTAAGGGTATTGTTGCCCCAGGAATTATAGAACACGTAAAGTTTCCCATCAAGGATTTTAAACGTTTCCGGGTCAACTTTTACTTTTTCGCCGGAGTCACCCATCGCAAAAGCGCACCAACCTCCATAAGCCGGTTCATATTTTTCAGGCGAAGCTTTGAACTTATTAAGGTTCGCGGTTGTGGCAAAAAAATAGGTCACTCCTTTATAGTCTTCTTTAATTTCTTCCTTTCCTTCCAATGGTTTATTGTCAAAATAACTTACCGGATCATACCCGTCAATAGCGATTCCTTTCCTGACATTGAAATTTTTCTTACGGGCATCGTCGCTTTGCGCGAATGTAAAGGTGAAAGTTGTAATCACCAGTACTATCATCAAAACACCATTCTTCATACTCAATATTTTTACGGTGTAACGTACTAAAACAAAGTTCGGATGTGCAAGGCAAGTACTTTGTCGTGCTCCTTACAATTCCTGTCATGATTCAGTAATTTCTTTCACAACAGCCCAGACCAACTCTGATTCGTAACCCTTGCCTATGGCGAAACGGGCTACTTTATCCCGTTTTTTAAAAAGATTCGGTTCTTTTGTCAGATCGAGTTTCTTCACTAGAAGACCCCTGAGTGTTTTTTTGTAATCCGCATCTGATAGTTCCGCGAGCCCTTTTTTAATACATTTTGGAGTGACTCCATGAGACTCGAGCTCATGAACAATTTTATTACGGCCCCATTTTTTCATTCGAAACTTCCCACCGGCAAATGCTTTGGCAAATCGCTCCTCATTGAGAAAGCCTTCTGTAATAAGTTTGGATAAGAGCTCTTCTACGTCTCCACGATGCAATCCGTATTCATAAAGTTTGTTCCTTACTTCTTTGTGAGAGCGCTCCTGATAGGCGCAATACCTGGATATCTTTTCAAAAGCCTGCGCAGGGGTGTAGAATTTCTTCTTCTTGCCCGAATCGTCCACGTTCATCATTCTTTAAAGATGGGGAATCAAGTTTAAAGCGGAAAGTGGAAAGCAAAATGCTCTGGAAAACAATCAATAGAATTTCTCTCTAATATCCCCTGAAACGAAAAATTAATCTTATCGCTGGTGCGCGATAGCTTTTCACTTTAAGCTTTCAGCTTTTAATAAGTCCCTTAGTTCTCAGAATACTTACAAGAAACTTGCGTTCATTGTCGGTATTAAAAATCTTAAATGGAAGATGAATAAGCTGTGCCTTGTTAACAAATAACAGATAATAATCTTTGCCAACTTCCGCCCGCTGTATCTGATCCCACTTAAGTGGCATTCCTTCCCGCGCGTTTAGTTTCATTAATATTTGCTGACTGTTGATTTCGTATGAGAATCTTTCAAATAGCATTTTTCCTTGCTCAAGTTGAGTGACCCCATAAAACTGAATCAGCCAAAAAAGCACAAACAATCCATACGCCAATACCCCGCCAACAATCCACCAAACGCTTGGTATCCAGAAATAAAGAAGACAAATCGCAACGGCTATGGGGATTGTCCACCACATTTTCAGAAGAATGCTTTTGAGGGCCATTTTGATGTATTCCTGCTTATCGAGACGATAATTTCGGGTCTTAATGATCATAGTTAATTACTAAATGGGCCGCAAAGTTAACTGCCTGTTGGCAAACTGCCTACTGGGAAGAAATGACTTTAAGGCTAAGGTCCAGGCTTTTGACTGAGTGCGTCAACGCCCCTACTGAAATATAATCTACTCCGCATTCGGCCACGGCTCGCAAGGTTGTTTCTGTGATACCGCCACTTGCTTCCGTTTCATATCTCCCATTAATGAGTTGCACGGCTGATCTCATATCATCAAGGCTCATGTTGTCCAGCATAACCACATCAACACCTCCAACATCAACAATTTCTTTTACTTCTTTTAAGTTGCGTGTCTCTATTTCGATCTTAAGATCTTTGCCGATGCGCTGAAGATATTTTTTTGTGCTCTCAACCGCGGCCCTGATTCCTCCGGCCATATCAATATGATTGTCTTTCAGCATTACCATGCTATATAAGGCATAGCGATGATTCACTCCACCACCAATGAGCACTGCCCATTTTTCCATCATTCTGAAGTTAGGAGTAGTCTTACGCGTGTCCATCAATTTTGCCTTCGTGCCTTCAATCAATTGACAAAGCCGATGGGTATAGGTTGCAATACCACTCATGCGTTGCATACAATTTAATACAAGACGTTCCGCTGAAAGAATCGATCGTGCCGGTCCCTGAACTATGAATGCAACCTCTCCTTTAACGGCATTATCTCCATCTTTTTTAAAAAACTCTATTTCAAGAGACGGATCAACCTGCTTGAATATTTTATCAGCGAGATCGATTCCTGCAAGAACTCCATTATCTTTAATTAGCAGTCGCGCCCGCACTCGTGTCTGTTCCGGTACCGATCCAAGAGTTGAATGATCTCCTTCACCGATGTCTTCGGATAGTGCGGATTGAATAAAGGACTGAATTGCTTGTGGAGTAATGTAGAAAGGGTACATGGAGTGTTAACCGCTCTATGCGATTACTCTTTTACAAAACTGATTTCATGTACGAGGTACTCTTCACCGACCTGGCGTACACGGATCAGAACATTATAATTGTCAGCACCGCTAATATAGCGACCAATAGAAAACTGGAGCCCGCCCTGTGATGATCCCATATGTACTATCGCGAAATCTTTTACGGGGTGCTTCTTAAAAAAGTCTTTTAAAACAAATTCCGACTGGGCCTTACTGTACGTGTTAATATTCCCTTCAAGGTTAATGTCTACACCTTGTGCAAATGATTTTACGAGTGCCGTGGCATCCCCCGCTTTTATGGCATCTTTCATCGGATTAAAAATCTCCGATTGAGCCTGCACAAGGACATTGGTGGCCAAAAGCATCCCCCATAAAACTGCTAAACGCTTCATTGCCATATTTTCACTCCAAAAGTATGCCATTAAATTCTCCCGGCCAAGATGGGCCCCTAAAGCATTAAATCCATCTTTCCGACGTTATATTTGAGGTAAAATACAAACATATGAACAGTAAAGTGTTGTTGATGATTCTTGATGGCTGGGGAATTGCAACCAATCTGAAAGTATCTGCTGTTGACCATGCCAGGACTCCCTATATTAATTCACTCTATAAAAAATATCCCCACAGCAAGTTAGAGGCATCCGGACTGGCTGTTGGTCTTCCTGAAGGCCAAATGGGTAATTCGGAAGTTGGTCATATGAATCTTGGGGCTGGCCGTATCGTCTATCAGGACCTTGTCAAAATAAATAAAGCTGTTGACGATAAAGAACTTGACGATAATCCGGTTTTACTGGAAGCACTCAAGTATGCAAAGACAAGTAACAAGGCTGTTCATTTGATCGGACTATTATCAGATGGAGGAGTTCACTCCCACATCAACCATCTGAAAGGCATGTGCACAATTGCCAACAATAATGGAATCAAGGATTTGTTCATTCATGCTTTTATGGACGGGCGTGACACCGATCCAAAAGGCGGCGCTGGCTATCTGAAAGATCTGCAAAGTCATCTTACCGGAACTTCCGGAAAAATTGCGAGTGTGATTGGCCGGTACTATTCCATGGACCGCGACAAGAGATGGGAACGTGTGAAACTTGCCTACGATTTATTAGTAAAAGGCGTGGGTGAAAAAACAACCGATGTCATCAAGGCCATTCAAAAATCATACGAAGCCGGAGTAACAGATGAATTTATAAAACCAATCGTTGCGACTGATGGAGGTGGCAATCCTCTTGCTGTCATAAAAGAAGGCGACGTAGTGGTTTGTTTTAATTTCCGCACCGATCGCGGAAGAGAGATCACTCAGGTTCTTACTCAAAATGATTTCCCCGAGCAGGGAATGAAGAAATTGAATTTGTACTATGTCACCATGGCCAACTACGATGACTCTTTCGAAAATGTAAAAGTTATTTTCGATAAGGACAATCTCGTTAATACGCTGGGCGAAGTTTTGTCGAAGGCAGGTAAGAAACAAATTCGAATTGCGGAAACGGAGAAATATCCCCACGTAACTTTTTTCTTCAACGGAGGACGTGAAGAAGCATTTATTGGAGAAAGTCGCATCCTGGCCCCTTCTTCCAAAGTAGCCACATACGACCTTCAACCGGAGATGAGTGCGGCCGATATTCGCGACAAGATCATTCCGGAGTTAGAGAAGAAAGAAGCCGATTTCATTTGTTTGAACTTCGCCAACCCAGATATGGTTGGACATACAGGTGTTTTTGAGGCCGCTGTAAAAGCCGTGGAAACAGTCGACTTATGCAATCAGGCCGTAACGGAAGTT
>JANYDR010000077.1 GCA_025363495.1 Cyclobacteriaceae bacterium
TTCTATTGTTGCCATTCGAAGACATTTTCACGATTCGACCCTTCACATTCTTACGACAGCAGGATTAAAAAGCCCGGTATCCATGGCTCGCATACTTTCGAAAGAGTACTACGATAAAATGATCGATTACGAAGGTTACAAACCATTTGAATTATTAAAGATACTGAGTAACGAACGGTATGACCTGATAATAGAATTGCCACAGAATATGGTGAGTTTTTGGCCCGAGGTAAGAAATATCTTTTTCTTTTGGCTGGCAGGCGTCGGATCTGGGTGGGGATGGCAAGTTACAACCTGTTTTTCTTTCCGTCAGACCCAGGAGAGGTTACTTTCTTTTGAGCAAGAGTCAGACCGACTTCTATCTATACTAAAAAAAAATAATATCGTTATCCCCCCGAATGCTTCTTACCCAATCAACATCAACCCTGCTGACCAACAATTTATTGATGGACTATTAGACAAAGAGCTCAACGAAGCCGCTGGTTCAAGAAAAATGGTTGCCTTGGTTCCTGGCGCTAAGCGAGCACAAAATCGTTATCCCTTGCAAAGATTTTTGCTTCTTGCAACCTGGCTGATTGAACGACAATACACGATAGTAGTTATTGGAGGTCCCGACGATGTTGAGCGCGGCGAAGTGCTAGCACAAATAAACGGTGTCTTTTCATTTGCAGGAAAATTGACGGCCGTCCAAAGCGCAGTATTATTATCAAAATGTTTTTTAACCATATCAAACGATACTGGTCCAATGCACCTTTCATATGCCGTGGGAACTCCGGTACTGGGACTTTTTAGTTCGCGTGATTTTCAGCAAAAATGGTTTCCGCCCAAAGGAAACATAGCGCTCAGAAATTACGAAATCCATTGCTCTTTGTGTTTTTCAGAAACCTGCGAAAACAATATTTGTATGCAAGGCATATCACTTGACGCTGTTAAAGAAGCTTTTGTCGAGTTAGAACTAAGAAACAAGTAATGAAAAATCAAGTGATATTTATTTATGATCACTATTATCCGGCGTACGGGGCTGGAGGACCAATCACCTCATTGAGCAATTTGGGACATCTTATAAACGAAGAGGTAGAACTTAAGATTCTTACGAGTTCGTATGAATATAAATCCAATTCCAAATTAACCAGTGTCAAGATCGACTCATGGACATCTTGTATGGCTTTGCCAGTTTGGTATGCCAGCAATTGGAGAAGTGTCAGGCTTGCTTTAGAAACCTTATGTTCAGATAGATCAACTACCCTTTATCTGAACGGAATTTTCTCCTGGAAATATTTCCTGATTCCACTTTTATTATCCTATAGATTGGGCTTTAAGGTCATTATAAGTCCCAGGGGAATGCTACAGGCAGGAGCAATTAAGACAAAAAGAACAAAGAAGGAAATATATCTTTTTTTTCTAAAGTTAAGTGGTTTATTAAGCAAGGCCACGTGGCACGCCACAGATGAACAGGAACGTGCAGATATAGAAAGTAAAATAACAAAAGAAAAAAAAATTACCGTCATCCCTGATGTTCCGTTGGTTTTCAAGACGCCCAATATATTTTTAAAGAAGGTACCTGATAAACTATCATTGGTCTACTTTTCTCTTATAGCTGAAAAGAAAAATCTACTTTTTATTTTGGAGATATTGAACAAACCTGATTTTTCTACTATTCAATTGGATATAATAGGTCCAATAAAAGATGAATCCTACTGGGACCGCTGCAAGGATTTTATTTCGGGCATGTTAAATCCGGAAAGGATTTGTTACAAAGGGAAGATCCAGCCAGATGATGTACCAAAAGTATTGCCCGATTATCATGCATTGGTATTACCTACGCATGGAGAAAATTATGGTCATGTAATTATAGAGATGTTGGCTTGCTGGCGCCCGGTTTTGATATCGAATAATACTCCATGGAATGATTTAAGTGAATATGAAGCCGGAAAGGCACTCGTTCTAAACAATGACGTATGGGAAAAGGAAATACATAAGATGTTACTATGGGATCAGGAGGATTTTGAAAGAGCATCAATAGCTGCCTCACATTATTATAAATTAAAAATTGATCACCACAAATTAAAGACTCAATACCTTGAATTATTTGCTTAGTTATTTTAAAGCCTATAATTGTAGTCCTGACCTGGAAAGAAAAGTTTGTTGATACCTGAAATTATTTTTCGATGATTATTCTTGGATTAAATGCTTACCATGCAGATTCCTCAGCAGCTATTTTGGTCAATGGTGAATTAATTGCCGCCACAGAGGAGGAGCGATTCAGGAGGATAAAGCACTGGGCGGGTTTTCCCTCAAAGGCAATTGAATTCTGTTTAAAAGAGGCTGGCATAACACTGGATCAGGTCGACTATATTACTATAGGAAGAGATCCAAAAGCAAAATTCAGTAAGAAGGTACTCTTCCTTTTAACCGATCCGTTTGCCGGCGTGGCTACAATAAAAGAGCGATTGAGCAATCGAAGGAAAATCGCATCTCTTGAAAATGAGTTTGCTACTCATTTTTCAGCTGACCGCGTGATTGTAAAAGCGAAAATAAAAAACATTGAGCATCACCGGAGTCATATGGCTTCCGCTTTTTTTCCAAGTGGTTTTGAAGATGCTGCTATCTTATCAATCGATGGGGCAGGAGATTTTACGACGACGATGATCGGAGTGGGGCATGGAAATCAAATTGAAGTAATAGACTCCGTTGATTTTCCGGTTTCGTGTGGTACGTTCTATACAGCCTTTACTCAGTTTCTTGGGTTCCCTCACTACGGTGATGAATATAAGGTAATGGGATTGGCCCCTTATGGTGTGCCAAAGTATGTTGATAAAGTGAAGCAGGTTTTACGTTTCAAAGACAATGGCCTATTTGATTGGGATACAAGATACTTTAAGTCAGCACGGGAAGTGGTTGTCACCTATGGTGAAGATCATGTTCCTGTAGTAGGGAATTTGTTCAGCGATTATTTTGTTGAGGTCTTTGGTTCAGTCAGAAAACATACGGACGAACTGACCCAGGACCATAAAGACATGGCTGCCTCCGTTCAGCGAGTGACAGAAGACTTACTCATCCATATATTGTCACATCTTCAAAAACGTAC